>CAIOXR010000094.1 GCA_903862375.1 uncultured bacterium | reverse complement strand
GTCGCGGTGTTTTAATGTGAGTATCTAGTTTAACAATCTAGTATAACTTCATCTCCTGCAGTTGGGGCATAAGCATCTACATCAAGATTATCTTTTAATTTTTGAGCTAAGAACATTGAAGACTTTGGTTCACCCATAAGTAAATATACTTTCTTTAAAGAATTTGCTGTATCGGCTACAAATTCAACTAAGTGATCTGAATCTTTATGCCCTGAATAACCACTTATCATTTCTAAATGTGCTTTTATGTGCACATCCTCACCCATTATACGAATCTTTTTAACTCCATTCTCTATAGACCTACCAAGAGTACCTACAGACTGGTAACCGATAAGAAGAATAGTATTGTTCTCATACGGCAGATAATTCTTCTCATGATGCAATATTCTCCCTCCATTACTCATACCACTTCCAGCCATTATAATCTTTGGGCTTGGAACATTTAGTATTGCTTTAGAGTCTTCGGTATCGGGCGTCATACGTAATCCAATAAAATTAAAAATATCATCTCCCCCCTTAATAATTTTTATAGCTTGAGGATTAAAATACTTTTCATACTTACGATAAATAGCAGTAAGTTTGATAGCAAGTGGTGAATCTAAGAATATAGGCATCTGAGGTATAAGCTTATTCTCAACTAGAGTATCTATTTCATAAAGTAATTCTTGAGTTCTTTCTAAAGAAAATGTAGGAATCATCAAAACACCCTTTCTTTGATAATTTTGATTAATAATTTCTTTTAACCTATCTTTACGTATATCACGATCTTCGTGATTCCTGTCTCCATAACACGATTCCATAAAAAGATAATCTACTCCTGTAATCTTTTCAGTATCTCGAAGAAGAGGTGAAGGAGAATTCCCTAAATCTCCAGTAAATACAATTTTCTTATTATTATAAATAATCTCAAGCATTCCTGAACCTAAAATATGACCAGAATCTTTATAAGAAAATTGAAAACCATGATCAACATTATACTTCTGTCCATATTCTAAGGTTTCCCATATATCAATAGCTTTCTTTATATTCTCTGCAGTATATATATCAGCTAAATTGTGCTCTGTATCTTTCGCAAGTAAGTGTGCAGTATCAGCAAGCATAACTTCTGTAATCTCCTTAGTAGGAATAGTTGAAATTATTTTTCCATTAAATCCCTCTGCTATAAGCTTTGGAATTCTTCCAATATGATCTATATGACCATGAGTGATAAAAAGGATATCTATACTAGAAACCTCATAAGGGAACTTCTCCCAATTCATATCATCAGCAAGTTTTTCACCTTGTATAAGCCCACAATCTACCAAAAATTTCTTACCATTCCCTTCTATTAAAAAATTAGCTCCGGTAACAGTACCAGCACCAGAACAAAATGTAACCTTTAATTTTTTATCATTATCCATATTTTTATTATACATTATAAATTAAAAATTTGAAATTATTTTTATAAAAAGGGCGTGCGCAAGCCTGTCGAGGCGAGCAATGAAGAAATTTCTAGCAAGAAATTATCTGGACCTTTTTATAAGAATAATTTCAAATTATTAATTTAGTTCTTACCACCTCGCCTTTCAAGCACTCCTCCTCAATAAGGAGGAGAAAACAAAAAATCCTTTCAAAAATATGAAAGAATTACTTGTTAGGACTATCCGAATGGTATTACCGTAGCATAACGCTAGGTGGGACTAAGGATGAAGCAGATTTGTTAACATAATTTGTATACAGCACTGTTCCAAAACTATTTAATCCCCTAAAAAATTGTTCTAGGTAATAAAATTCAAATAACCCTACATAAATTATACTCTGAAGATGAATCAATGCAAGCAAAATTTTTAATAAAGCACATTTTTGACATCATTTCAACAAAGATTTTTAATTAAATTTCAATACTTTTTACTTTTTCTAAATATTTTTCCATTGAATTATCATTAATATCTTCCGGTACAATTTTTGAATGAGAAAAAATTTGTTTTTCAATTTCAAATAAATTTTTCATAAAAAGTATCCTATTCTCTTCACTAAAAGCATGGGGGTGATTCTTATACCTCTCTTTTGCATTTAAGCTATGTTCTTCTGCTGATACTACCCCATACGGAGTCACACGATTATCTACATATGCACATATTTTCTTCTCAAAATTATTCTCATTTACTATTCTTTCTGCAACCGAAGAATCTATACAATCTATAAGATTATAAATAATAGATGTTACCTTAAGCTCTTTTGCTATTAACAAACTTGCTTTATGTTCATCATTCCCGTATTTAAGAACGTAATCATTCTTTACACCTTCCCAATATTCTAATCCTTGCGGTTCATTCCACTCTGGGAAATAATTTAAATTAAATTTAATAATATTACCTATATCATGAAGAAGACAAGCTTTTACAATACTTTCTTTGTCTACTTCTAAGTCTAGAGATTCGCATATCATAAGTGCGACAGCAGCAACTCGTAACTGATGCATAGCTAAATTTGGCATTATTCTGTATTCACTATATATATCTAAAATTTTCATATATTATTATTCATCTAATCCACATTTCTCATAAAGCATAATATCATACTTACTACCTAGCATATGATCATCAACCGGAATACCTATTTCAAAAAGGAATTTTAGTAAATCTTCTTGAACTTTTTGCCTAAGTATTGAGTCTTTTTCATCTATAATCCTTTCTACCTCGATAAACTCACCTAGATTTTCTACAGAATCTAATACTATTTCTATATCTTTGTAATTTGTTTTAATTCTCTTTTTATTTACAATCGGAACTTTTCTATAATTCATAAGACTCATTATCTCTAGCATCTTATCACCATCTGATATTTCTAATTCGTGCTCTATGCAGTCCTGTCTGTTAGATTGTGATATTTTAAGAGTTAACAAATGTTTATCATCTTGCTTTCTAATTCTTAATACTGGAGTATCAAATGGTGGAGGGAAAGGTATACCATTCGGTATAAAAATGTGATCAATCTGATGTAATTCATTACTAAAAATACAACCCATATCCATAAGTTTCTTCATCACACCTTTTCTGTCATTTAATTTTGCTTTTACTTCTACTTCATACATATATAATTAATATAACATAAATCCCCTTAAAAGGGGATTTATGTTATATTAATTATTCATCAACTCCAAACCTTTTATATTCATGTATAACACTTTCTCCAAACCAATGTTTTATTTCATGTTCTGCTTCTTCTGGTGTTTCAGAACAGTGAACTATATTCATAACGGCTCTCTTCTCTTTATTCGCAAGGACTGGACTATCTATTGAAAAATCTCCACGAATTGTTCCAACTGCAGCTTGAAATGGAAGAGTATCACCTGCTAATTTACGAACTATATCAACTGCATGCAAACCTTGAACTACCATTTTCACTATTGGCGCGCTCATCATAAAACTTATTAACCATTTACGAACTTCTGGACCAATATTTGCTGGATCAGTAGTACCGAAATCAAGCATTGCATCATAACCATATTTCTCATATGTCTTCATCGTTTTTACTCCAAGACGAGTAATCCATTCTTCATTCTTTGGATAATGATTATCCATTTGTTCAAGTAATGGTGAAGACATCTCTATTGCCACAATTTTTAAATCTCTTTGTTCTATGCGTCTAATAACTTCACCAATTAAACCTTTTCTAACTCCATCTGGTTTAATCATCACATATGTTCTTTCTTCTTTTGGATGCTTCATAATAAATAAAAAAATTAAAGCTATATTAAATTATAGCAAAATATAATAATATGCTTATATTAACATATTTTTACATATATCCAAAATACTAATTTATGCTTATGTTATAATACTTGTCTTATCATGACCCAACTCTACGGCTTTCGATACTGCTTTACCCATAAGATATATCCAATGATCGAAATCCTTATTCTTATTATGAAGATTCCAATGGTTAACTATTTCATCTTTTGTAACCCACACTAGCTCAAACTTCTCATGTTCTTCAAGTTTAGCATCTTGTCTATTCTTACTATTTAAAATTACCAAAAAACAAGTTGCATATGCAACCCTATTCACATCTTTATTGCTATTATAATAATGTGTAAAAACTTTACCAACTCGTTCAATATGAAGAAAATCAATAAGACCACTTTCTTCAACAAGCTCCCTTAATACACCTGTCTTTTCATCTTCACCTTCATCAAATCCACCTCCAAACAAACCCATTTTATTATTCCTTAAATTTAGATAGGCTCCATATCTTTGTGTCTCTGGGTCAAATACAACAGAACAACCTCCATCACGACGTTCTTCATTTTCTCTTTTTATTCCAAATTCCAGAATTTCTTCATTTTCATCCATAATATATTTTATATTCTACTGTCTATACTTCTCCATTATTTCTTCTTCTACTTCTTCACGTAAACGGCCATACTTTAGATATGAAAGTTCTTTTATTTTATCTACAATCTCTGCATTCCCTTTTGGAGTTAAACTCCAGTGAGAAGTCATACTGAATGGCTTTACAGGTACACCACCTACAAGCATTTTGACATATGAGTTAAAGTTATCGAGCTTCATAATATCACTTGCATTAAATGTAGGCTTGAACTTTGGTTCGACGTAGTTTGCATCCTCAGAACTAATACGATATATAGCCATCGATCCTACGTTGCCGAAAACTGCATCTCTTATCTTCTCTTCTAGCTGAGAAATGTACTGATGGGCAACAGTTAAAGATAAACGATATTTACGTGCTTCAGAAAGAATAGAAGCGATCGAGTCTGTAGTCACGTTCTGGAACTCGTCGATATAAAGATAAAAGTCATTCATCTTTTTACCATACATATCTACACGTGAAAGTGCTGCCATCTGTATCTTTCCTACAAGAAGAAGACCTATGAGATTCGCATTTATATCTCCAAGTCTTCCTTTGGAAAGATTCACTAAGAGTATCTTCTTATTATCCATAATCTCACGGAAATTAAATACGGACTTCTCTTGAAGAACAACTGGCCGCATAATATCATTTGATATGAAATTATCGAATTTTGAAGAAATATACGGTACAAAGTTTGCAAGTGACTGATCTCCTGTCGTTTTCTCAGCTCCTACCCAGAATTCTCGAATAATCGGATTCTTACATTTTGCTAATTTCATATCACGAAATGCTTTGTCTCCTAGTACACGAGTAATCTCAAGTAAGGTACACCCTGACTCTGGGTCCTCCATCACCAAAAATGCACTATTCCTAAAATACTGTTCAAACATAGCACCACCCCCAGCCTTCATATCAAAAAGTTTATTGAAAATACTCATAAGCTCGTTCACTACGAAAGTCTTTTGCTCTGGATATTTTGGATCATACTCGAGCATATTTAGACCCATCGGACGAGCAGTATATGCAGGATCAAAGTAAATAACATCATCAATACGCTCTTTAGGGACATAACTTAGGATATCTTGTATATCACTTCCGTGTGGATCAATAAAACAACAACCATCCCCATTCTTTATATCCTGAGCTATCATATTCTTAAGAATCGTCGTTTTACCTGTTCCTGTCTGACCTATCACATACATATGACGCATTCTATCTTCACGACTCATCCTTATCTCCGTTTCTTTTCCTCTATAAGTATTTATTCCAAGAAGAATTCCTTCACCACCCATTTCCATAGGAGCTGGAGAATCACCTGCCTTAAGTTGTTTAAGTTGTGGAGAAACAATTCCATTCGGAAAGTGAAATATAGTTGCAAGCTCTTTTAAATTTAACGGCATTGAATAATCATCTGAAAATGTTCTATAAGAAAAATCATGAATGAAATGGTTGAGATCTGAGCCTTTTGGATGATTAAAGTTAAAACCATTCCTATCTGCCTCTGTGAATTGATTAAAAGAAGATTCTATCTCAGATAATATTTGTTTTGATCTATCTTCTGATTCTGCAGAAGATATAATTCTAATATTTGTAGCCATAACTGTACTTTTCAATTTCTCACCAATATACTCGACGGCTTTGTCATTCACTTTCTTTTCTTCTTTCTTTTTAGAAGAACCAAAAAATAATTCAGATGCAATGTTTTTAAATTCTTTTGTAATTTGACGAGTCATGCTTGAAGCGGTACGAACAGACATACCATCTTTCACATCTGCATGAATAATATGAAACTTTCTCATAATATCTTCATCCTCTGGACAGATAGAATACTGTATAGAAGCTCCTTCTCCATGCTTCTTCATTTTAGTAAGAACGTTTAAGATAATATTCAAAGGATCATGATCAATATTATCATAAAGCTTTATAGGGTAAACTTCGTGGTGTGCAAGACTTGCATATGAACCAGATATATAACTATTTTCAGAAAAAATATTATAATCATCTGGTACTTCTATTAATTTCGCATTCAAGTGAACACCAAGTAACTGCTTTTCAAAGAGCTCAGACTTTTTACTAGGTACAGATGCATAAAAAACAAAACTATCAGATCCTTCAGATAAAGCGATCTCAAGGGTAAAGTGATTCCTATTATAATTTTCTCTTCCTTCTCCTATTGAATGCATTCCAGCATAGAATTGCTCCATTGCAGAGAGTAGTTCTTTCAATCCTTTTTTATTTTTTTCTTCATCATCTGAATCAGGAAGTGTAACTTCATAAAGTATCATATCTAAAGACTTAAATAGTGGAGTACCTTCCTTAAGTCCAGGAATTTTATGCGTCGTGTACAAATATTGAACTAAAAATCTATGAAAATCATCATCAAGATGAGGATTATTCATACTAGCTACTACCGATAGAGCATTAGAAATTCCTTTATCTAAAAGTAATGCTAATAATTCTTCCATTTTAGCATCATGAGCCTCAGGCTTTAATCGAAGTACAAGACTTTCTTTTTCTTTTACATCCATCACTGCACTTTTATGCATCACATCTTCTGGTTGATATTTGCGATATTCAGAAATTACACCATGAGCAATATTCTCTTTGTTAACTTCTATTCCATTTCTATTTAATTCTTTCTCTTTTTCAGCTAAATGCGCACGTAAATATGCGAGTTCTTCTTCTGCACTTTTAAATTTAGGGACATCATTAAAATTAAATTTTTCCATAAAAATATTATACTACAATAAGTACAAACGGAGAAGAAATAATTAAATTTTAGTTAAAATTTCAGCTTCACCTTCAGTGATGAGGATAGTATGCTCGAAGTGTGCGGAGCGTTTGCCATCGGTAGTTTTAATAGTCCAATCATCAGAGGCACTTACGATACCTGCTTTACCTATGTTTAGCATTGGCTCTATAGCCACGATCATTCCCGGTATGAGCTTCTGTCCTTTCCCCGCTTTTCCATAGTTCGGTATATAAGGGTCTTCGTGAATCTTCACTCCAACTCCGTGTCCGGCTAGCTCTCTGACTATCCCATACCTTTTATCTACAAATGATTCTATCGCATGACCGATATCTCCGACTGTAGCACCTCCACAAGCTGCCATTATGCCTATTTCTAGGGCTTTTTTTGTATCATTTAAGAGTTGCTGGTCTTTCTTTGAAATAGTTCCTACGGGGACTGTGACAGCATGATCCGTAAAAAGTCCTTTATACTTAATACCAAGATCCAAAGAAACTATATCCCCTTCTTTAAGAATACGAGTTTTAAGAGGGATACCGTGTACTATCTCATTGTTCACTGATATACAGATAGAGGCAGGGAAAGCTTTCGGTGCTCCTTCTGGTCGATAATTTAAGAATGCAGGTGTCGCTTCTTCTTCTTTTATAATATCAAAAGTATATTTGTCTAAATCATGAGTAGAAATACCAGGAGCCACTTTCTTTGCAACCTTATCTAAAACCTTTGCTAGTATCTTCCCTCCCTCTCTTATTATTTTAATTTGTTCTGGTGTTTTAATTATAACTGACATATATATAATACTAGCCCATAATCCTAATATAATCAAACTAAATTTCCTATCACACAGATGTTATCTAAATTTATTAGCACACTTCTTGCTGATAACATTTCTCACAATATACTATCTCAGGTCTATCTGGAGAATATGAAGTTTCAAATTCATTCTGGCATTTACTTTTTCCATGAAAATGTTCTACATCATTTGTGTACTTACCGTTTGATGAACATAATCCGTCACAGCAACACTGCCTCTTGTAAAGTTTACTTTTATTTCTTTGAGAAATACGCAAATCGTGACGACAATTTATACAATAATGTGGAATTGGTAAATTATTCTGTTTTAGAAATTGTAATTCTTCTGGTATTATTTTATAAGCTCGGTTACATTTCTCACAGGATATAATCTCTTTCAAGATACTCTCTGATACGTCATTGATATCATCAGAGATATCGATAGATTTCATAGTTGTTTCATATTCACTTTTAGGAACTTCATACCAATTTGCACCATAATTTATTATTTCTTCTTTTGAAAGAGGAAAGTGCTCTTGAGCTATCGTATCATTATATGCATAAGGAGAGAATTCAGGTGGAAAGAATTCACCGTATTTATATACTCTTCCTTTTTTATCTATAAAAGGTATTTCATCCATATGTTTACGAATCTCATCCCGAAGTTTGTAAAATTCTTCTTTCGAATATTTCTTATTTAAAATTACATATTCACCACTTCTTATACTAACACTGCCAAAAACATGATTTGCCCTTTTGCCACAAAACATACTATATTCAAAATCAATACCACCATCCCAACACTCCCAACAGAAACGAATCTGAGATGAATTCCATCCACAAGTTGTTGATTCATATATAAGCTCGCTATTATCACCCCCGACAATGACATCCATAGAATCTTTAAAAGGAGGAATTTGACCATAGTAAACATATGTTAAATCTTCGCCTCCTCTTACTAAATAACTATGACGAACATTCTTCGAATTACTTATATATTCTCCACTACAAGATTGATTCTTTAATCCTTGAAAATATTTTACAGGATAATCTACCCAGAAATTATTTGCCTCGTTTCGCATATCTTCTACAGATGACCATTTAAAAAGATTTAGTGAATTGATTTTTAATAAATACTCATCTCGTGATAATTGTTTATTGAAAAAATAATATGATTTATTTCTTAAATTTACACAACCAAAACAGTTTGTGCACCCTTGGCAATTCTTAGAAAACCATACTGACACACATTCCTCACATTGAGATGAAAAATGCGTATCATAACATTTTGTAAGCCAAAATGACTCATAGCATTTTTCAGAAGAATTAAGATGAGAATTATCAAAACAATTCTTACTATAATCTACTGCATTTCCATACGCACAATTTTCAGAAAAAGCTGAGTTAAAAATAAGATAACAATCTTTCAAATCAGCTGCATTCGCTGAATACTCACTATTTATCATATTTATAACACTAGAGCGAGCACGGGGTACTTTTAGATTCAACTCATAAAGTTGAGAAAGAAAAGGTCTTGATTTATCAAAATCTACACCATAAGAAAATGGATCCCAGTTATCACTTGCCCAATAACTATCATCATATATTGGAAACTTAGCTTCAGGTGGGAACAATGACAGTATAGACTTACCTGTAACCATATCAATGTTTCTAAACAATTTCCTTTCATTACGAATAAGACACCTTCTTTGAAATCTACACTCTGGACACCATGTAGGAGAAGGAACTTTAATCTTCTCATAAAAAGAAAAATCGTCGGGTTCTATTACGAAGTTTCCTTTACAATTCTGACATATTTTATTTTGGGGATGGTATTCCATATTTATTCAGAATTGTCTTACCTATTCTTAAGAAGAATTATACTACTTCCTGCTGATAACATTTCTCACAATACACAATTTCTTCTCTTTCTGGAGAATATGAAGTTTCAAATTCATTATTACATCCTTCTTTCATACAAGACCTATGCCAAAGCTTCATAGGATTTCTCTGTGCTAAGCGTTCATAATGTCTACAATTCGGACATAATCGTGGAATAGGTAAATTCATGCGCTTATAGAAAGCTAATTCTTCAGAAATGATTTTATATGCTTCTGTACATTGATGATTACAACTTCCAGTATGTGAGCACTCTATAACTTTCCCTAAAATATCATCATTTACATTAAGAATATCTTCTGGTAAATCTTTATTTTTAATATCAACTACATAGTTACGATTTTCTTTATCGTGCCATTTATATCCATTTTTTAAGGCTTCTTCTTTACTCAAAGGGAAAAATTCTTGAGCTGTCGTATCATTGTAACTAAAAGGACTTCCTTCTATAGGGAAAAATTCACCATACTTGTAAATATTCCCTACTTCATCTACATAAGGCATTTCATTCATATGTTTAATTATTTTTTCTCTTAAAATAAAATATTCTTCTTTGGTGTATTGTTTATTCAAAATACAATACTGATGTTTCTTCAAGCCTACACAGCCAAATAAATCCTGCGAATTCTCACAGAATAAACAATATTCTAAATTACTACAATTTGTTATAGCCCACTGACACATACGGTTATTGGTAGACTGATTTCCTCCTTGTAAAACTTCATACATAAGAGATGAACTTTCACCAAAATTTACAAAGTCATAAGTATCTGTCATCTTTCCAGTAACAAAGCTACAGAACTTAGAATCTTCAATATTAAAACCAATGAAACACCTCTTGGCATTCTTCGTATCATTCAGATAATCTCCATATGAATCAACATTACGCCAGCCATGCATATACTTCTGTGGAGATTTTAATAACAATTCTCTACTTAATCCATTTATTATATTTATGTTTTCTTTATTTAATGGCAAATATTCTTTAATTTTATTCTCATATTCTTCTTTAGAATATGGTTGATTAAAAATATAATAACTTTTATTTCTCAAATTTATACAACCGAAACAATTATTGCATCCAGTACAATTTCTTGAGAACCAGATATCACTACAACTTTCACAATCAATAGAATAAAAAGCTTTGTAACACTTACTACAATTTATAGTTTCATAACACAATTCAATCTCTTTGCACATTAGATTATCAACACTATCCCGACTGTGATTCACAAAACTTCCGTAAATTAAATTCTCTCCATAATCACTATAAGTTACCATATAACAATTCTTCAACCATGAAACCATATTCGTAAAGTCTGAATTAACCATCGTTGTATATAAAGTGAATAAATTCATCATTGGAACTTGGTGAAACAAATCATTTAATTGTTTTAGGAAAATTATAGATGAATCAAAATCTACTCCATACGAAGTCCCATCCCATGAATCACTAGTCCAGCATGGAGAGCAATAAACATGTATTTTTGATTCTTCAGAAAATACAGAGATAACTTTCTTATTACATTTTTCACAAATTCTGTGGTAAAAAACTCTTTCATTCCTTCTAGCCAATCTTCTAATCAATCTACACTCCGGACAAAAGGTCGGAGCTGGAACTTTCATCTTTTCATAAAAAGAAAAATCATCAAGTTCTATCATGAAATCCTTTTTACAATTCTGACATACTATTATTTTAATATTCATATATTAATTATATATCAAATATAAATTAAACGAAACAAAACCCGAAAATTCGGGTTTTGTAGAAAAGATAAAATATTAACTAATTTTTTATTGTCGTACCGATAAAAGGTTTACCTTCCAAATAATTCTCTAGACTTAGAAGATCCTTTCCTGATATAAAAGCAACCTCTATACCTTCTTCTTCGGCCTTTTTAGACGCGATAGGATCGAAAGGAGTACTAAGCCCAGGCTTCCACTCACTAGTTATATATGTTCGATATTTATCCCAAGTTATATTCTCAAACTTAACTGCATTTGGGTTTAATTTAGGATCGCTATCATACACATAGTCAACATTTGAAATATTTATAACCTTTTTAGCTTTTAATTGGTCAGCAATAAGAACAGCTCCCATATCTGTAGAAAACCCCGGCTTATAACCACCACCGATAATAATGTTATCGTTAAAAGAATTTATAAGCATTGGATCAGTTATTACTTCGCTAGAAGCTTTTCCATTAAAAGATAGTCGGACTAACTGAGCATTCAATCGAGTAGAATAAATACCCATCCAATCCAAATCATCATCACTTGGATCAATAACTTTCTTTAATGCTTCATTATATCTTCGACAAGTTTTCCCACCACCGACAATAATTACAAACTTTTTACCTTTTTCTACCCAATTTAAAATGATATTTTTAAAAGCTAAAATAAATTCAGGATTTGGCATATCAGGAACTACCATTGCTCCTCCCAGAGATATGACTATGATTTCTTTTTCTTGCATACTATATTAAATATGGTTTTAATTTACTAATAATTTCTTGATGAACTTCTTGTATTGTCTGATTACCATTTATCGTATATATACTATAACCTTCTTTATCTTTAAAATAATTCATAGAAGGTATCACATTATTTATATACTCATCAAAACGATTAGCTATACCCTCATCAGTATCATCAGACCTACCACGAAGCTTCATCCTCTTAATAGCTTCTTCTTTGCCAAGTTCTATGTATATTATCTTAACATCAGTACGACCATAAAACTTCATCATGCTATCAAAAGCTTCAGATTGAGGAATAGTCCTAGGGTAACCATCCGTAATTAAAGTACTATTTTCTTTTAATCCAGAAATTAATATATTTGAAAATAGACTTATTGTTAAGAAATTTGGCTGGAGAAAACCTTTCTCAATAATTGTCTTAACTTTTGAAGCAGTAAAACTACCTGTCTCTATTAATTTCCTAAATTCATGACCAGTAGAAGTAAACAAAATATCATCTGATATATTATTATCTTTTAAATATTTTTCTAATAATTCTACTTGTGTTCCCTTACCAGAACCAACTATTCCAAAAAATATATATGTTTGTGGTTTATTTTTCATAAATCTATTATATACTAAATTATTAAATTATAAAAAAAGACCCATTTGATTAGGTCTTTTAATATTCTCTCATCGACAGTTGTGCTTCAATCTTTTTAATCAAATCCAAAACAACAGAAACAACAATCAACAAAGCAGTTCCTCCGATAGCAAAAGCAGTGATACCTGTGATTGCTTTCATAATGAGAGGAAGGACTGCAATAGCGCCCAAGAATACTGCTCCGATAGTAGTAATGCGTGTTAGAATCTTTTCTATATACTCACGAGTAGCTACACCTGGACGTATACCTGGTATAAATGCTCCATTCTTTTGTAAATTCTCTGCAAGCTGATTTGGATCGAAAGTAACAGCAGTATAAAAATATGTAAATAGAAATACAAAAATGAAATAAAATAGTGAATATAACCATGTGTTTGCAACAAACCATAATAAACCTTTGGATATGGATAATAATATATGATTACTCATACCTGAAAGTGCATTACCGATAAGCTGAGGGAACATAAGTATAGATAAAGCAAAAATGATAGGTATAACTCCGGCTTGATTCACTCGGAGAGGTAAATAAGTCTGAGTTCCCCCTGCGATATGATCACCGCGCACTTGCTTAGCATATGTGACAGGTATTGGTCTTTCTGCTTCTGTCATTATAACTACTCCAGCAATGATAAGAACACCAACAGCAAGAAATACTATGTATAAAGGTAAGTCAGCTACATTATAAGTAAAAATGAATTGTGAAATTTCTTTTGGAATTCTAGCAACTATACCAGCAAAAATAATAAGGGAGATACCGTTACCAATACCGAATTCTGACATTAACTCACCTATCCACATAATAAGCATTGAACCAGCAACTATGACTGAAAGGTTTACGAGCATACTAAACATACTCATATCAAGTAATATTCCTTGCTTCTTTAACAAAAGAAGAAGAGCAAATCCTTGAACTATAGCAAGAGGAACTGTAATCATCCGACTAAACTGAGTAAACTTTTTACGTCCTATCTCACCATCTTCTTGATACATGGCTTTCAAGCGTGGAGACATAATAGTCAAAAGTTGCATTATGATAGATGCAGTAATATAAGGACCAACTCCAAGCATCATCAATGAAAGAGTAGAAAGTCCACCACCTGAAAACATATTCAGTACTCCTAAGAATTGATTATTATTGATAAACATTTGAAGTCTTGTAGCATCAATACCTGGAATTGGAATCGTAGACAGAAGTCTAAATACAATAAGTGAACCAAGCACGAATAAGACACGAGATCGTAGTGCCTTATCAGTGAATATCATTCTTATTTTGTTAAAAACAGTTTCCATTTTATTATTTTATAGTTCCACCAATTTTCTCTATTTTTTCTTTAGCAGTATTTGAAAGGATACAATCCTCAACTTTAACTTTCGTAGTAATTTCTCCAGTTCCTAAAATCTTAACAACTGGTAACTTACCTGCAACCTTGCGAACAAGATTACTTGCAAATAGAGTCTCAGGGCTAACAATAGAACCAGCTGCAAATACATTCAAAGCTCCTACGTTTATAGGTGAAGGTTTTGTATCAAAAGATGCAAAACGGTAACCACGAAGCTTCGGAATCTTCTTTATAATATCACGCATTTGTGGACGACGCTTATTACCTGCACGAGCTGTCTGACCCTTTCCTCCACGTCCTGAAGTTTTACCACGAGTACCTCCACGGCCTACAAGTCTTGATTTTTTATTTGGGTGTTCTCTTTTTAATGTGTGTAGTTCCATATAATTTTATTATTTAACTTCCACGCCTTCTAGGCGGGTCACCGATGAGGCGACTTCTAATATCTCACTCTTAACCTCTAATTCACTCTCTGCTATAAATGCAGCAACTTTAAGAAGAGAAGCATTCGCCTTAAGCATATACAAAGTCTTGTATGCTACTCTTGCATTATTTAGCTTATTCTTACTTCCAGAATGAAGCTTTGCTGTAATGTTCTTTAGTCCAGCCAGTATAAGCATATCACGAACTGTACTTCCTGCTACTAGACCTTTTCCACGATTTGGCATCATAGTAAGCTTTGAACTTGAAAACTTAGATGAAACTTCATGAGTTATAGAATTATCTTTGGTCATAGCAATTTTGAACATATTCTTTTTTGCCTGACGAAGAGCTTTTGCTATAGCCATAGCTGTATCTCCACCTTTTCCTGTGCCTAGTCCTATTGATCCTTTCTTGTCTCCAATAGCAAGTGCAACTGCGAATGTCATACGACGTCCTCCAGCTACAACACGAGTAACTCTTCTGATAGAAACCATTTTCTGATCAAATTCTGGTTTTGGTTTTTCAAAGAATGTTCTTGGCTTACGGTCACCTCCTTCACGCTTATTATTGTTGTTATTTCCACGATATCCACCTGTATTCCCTCTAGGAGCTCCACTATTCGGTGTATTTTGTTTTGGTTTTGTTGTATCCATATATTTTAATTAAAACTTTAGTCCAGCTGCACGTGCACTGTCTGCAAGTGCCTTAACACGACCTGTATATTTAAATCCATTACGATCAAAAACACAAGATTTAATACCTTTAGTAATTGTCATTTTGGCTATACTCGTACCGATAGCTATTGAACGCTCAGTCTTTGTGCCAGTCTTTACATCCATATCTGAAGAAGATGCGATAGTCATACCCTTAGAATCATCGATCATCTGAGCATAAATATAATTATTGGAACGGAAAACAGAAAGACGAGGACACTCGGAAGTACCAAATATCTTTGTACGAATCTTTTTCTTTAATCTTAATCTTTTTTCTAATTTTTTATTCATATATTATTTTTATATTATATTCTCCCGCCTTTCCGGCAGGAATCGCTGATAAGGCGATTAAGCAGCTTTCTTACCTTGCTTACGACGAATAACTTCATCATTATAACGAAATCCTTTACCTTTATAAGGTTCTGGCTTTTTCATTGCTCTGACTGATGCTGTGAATGAACCCACAAGCTCTTTATCGATACCTGTAATACTTACGTTATTCTTTTCTGCTGTAACTGTAAGACCTTCTGGAATTGTAACTTTGACAGGGTGAGAGAAACCAAGAGCTAGATTAAGCATTTTACCTACTACTTCTGATTTAAATCCAACTCCTTCAAGTATAAGCTTTTTTGTATAACCTTCTGTCACACCGATAACCATATTCTTCACATGTGAAGCATATGTACCCCATAGTGCATTGACTGTCCTATCACCTAATTTATTGGGAGTGAAAGTTATCTCACTACCGTTTATAACTATAGTGACTAACCCAGGGAAATTCCTTACTAGTGTACCTTTTGGTCCTTTAACAGTAAGAGTAGTTCCAGCTAAGCTTGCTTCTGTACCTTTTGGAACTATAACTGTTTGTTTTCCTATTCTACTCATATAATTTAATTTGTTATTATTATTTTATTATCATTGAATCTACTTTTCGGCAGACCGCCGATGAGGCGGTTACCAAATTTTAAATAGTACTTCACCTCCGACCATCTCTTTGCGAGCTTGTTTGTCTGTCAAAATACCTTTAGGTGTTGAATAAACGGTAAGAACTGAACCACCTTTTGTATAACGAATATCTTTAACTCCTTTATATACACGGCATGATGACTTTGATACACGCTCTGCCCCTGTAATTTTTGGAGATCCATTCACATAAACTATGCCTATTTCAAGAACAGGAAAACCTTTCTTTGTCTTTTTAGACACAGAAGAGATATAACCTTCCTTTAATAAACAATCTGCTATTGCTTGTTTGATTTTAGAATATGAAACAGTAATAGTCTCGTGCTCTGCACGTCCACCATTCTTTATCATATTCATCATGTTTGCTATTTGATCCATATATTGTTTAGTTATAAGTTTTAAAGTTGAAGGTTTTTAAAGTTGATTTAACTCTAACTTTATAACTTGATGAACTTTATAACTTGATTATTCATACTTACCAACTTGATTTACGAACCCCAGGAAGCATACCTTCGTTTGCAAGCTCACGGAAACATATACGACAAAGACCGAAATCTCTCATATATGCATGTCCACGTGAACAGCGAAAACAACGATTTGTTTCTCGTGTGCTAAATTTTGACTTTTTTAAATGTCTTACTGTTACTGATGTTTTTGCCATATATTATTAATTATGAGCCAGCATATAAAGCTAGCTAATGCAAGCTGATATCACGTTTATTTTCTTAAATATTTCGGTCGACCGAACTACTCAAGGAGACAAACGGATCTAAACTCACGTAGACCTATACTAGCAAATGAAACACTTTGTGTCAAATTTGTGTAACCATAAATATTATTCCCTATATAGATATATACATAAAACAGAAAGCAACGGTGTGGCTATTGCTTCCCGTTGCTCATTTATTTTTAGATTCAATCCATTCATAGTATTCTTTTAAAAATATACTTGTTTCTCTGTATAAATAATTAATATCCATAGTTTTATAGAAGCTTAAATTTAAATAACTTCTTTTTAATTCTATTTTTTTACTATCATCCACAAAAGACAGAGAACTTATTTTAATTGCTATTTTTATTAGCATATTATAAGATCTATGAAACTTAATATAAT
>CAIOXR010000093.1 GCA_903862375.1 uncultured bacterium | reverse complement strand
GTTACTCCTGTGCCTCCGATAGCTATCTGACCACCAGAGATACCTGTAATTAAATTATTTGTAATTATATTTATATTACGAGTAAGACCACTGCTGAAAGTAAGAGGAACTTCTGCCCCCCACCTCACTTGCTGTATAACTTGGTTTAGTTGTTGCTTTAGCCCAAGAGTATACTGTGGGATCTGTCTCTGTGTATGAAGATATATACCCTGCTGGGTTAGTTGCATTGTAAGGAGTGTATCCTAAGGCTGTTTGAAAATAGGAAGCATTATGATTCTCTAATAATGATGAGTTACTAGCTGTTGCACCAATACCTAGATAAAGTGTATCAGCAACTGTTTTAGTTGAGTATCCAGATAAGTCAGGACTGTACCCTATTGGTTTGTATAACAGGTTTGCTTGTGATGTTGTAGAGTAATTAGCTTTGTTAGCATTCCAGATTGGATCTGTCTCTGTATATGAAGTTAAATATGATCCAGCTGGTTGTTTATTATTAAATATATTCCAATCTGTTGATGTTAAGTATCCATCAGCTGAAGTAGAAGCAGTACCTAATTTTGTTTTAATTGTTAAAGTAGTTTCATCTCCTGTGTTAGATCCAGAGAATGATAGATTCGGAACATTACCTAGCCCCACCTCACTTGCTGTATAACTTGGTTTAGTTGTTGCTTTAGCCCAAGAGTATACTGTGGGATCTGTCTCTGTGTATGAAGATATATACCCTGCTGGGTTAGTTGCATTGTAAGGAGTAAATGCAAGAGCATTAGTTACATCTAAACTTGTTAATGATACTGCACCAGTACGATTATTAAATGAATCTACTTTTATACCCGTTAAATATCCAGCATTAGCATGATTACCCCATCCATAACTGGAATTCCACTTAGCTATATCTGTACCTGATATAGCAAAAGCAGAAGATGCCATAAATACAGGGTCAACTTCGGTAGTTAAAGATTGTACAACATCACAATTCACCTCAGATGGTAGACAAGGAGGATTATCCGTACTGCCAGGAAGGAATGGTTGGCCATTCCAATCAGCAAAAACATTTTTTATTGAAATAAATAAAAACAATATTAATAAAATAAAAGAAAATAAAAATTTTCTATTATTTTTATTGTATTCATATATTTTATTGAAAAAAGATTTAAAAATTAATTTCATCTTACTACCTTATATTATATAATATAATACTAAAAATAACTAACAAAAATACAAAATATTATCTGCAAAAATACTGTTGTGAGAAATTATACTTTATATTTAAATTACAGTTTTATAAAATGAGAAATACTAACCCTGTAATAATTAATATGGAAGAAAATATTTTAATTAAAATATGTCTTTCATGGAACAATTTACTTCCTGAAGCTATAGACCATAGTACTGAGAAAGCTCTCCTAGCACCAGTAATGATAGAAGCTGGGGCATAAACATAAGATATAGATATAAAAACTCCTCCTATACCAGTAAAGATTGATTGAAATAGAAATTCTTTTTTAAATAAATACAAAAAAGGATTTTGCTTAAACTTCCACATAGACATAATAAATAAGAAAATTAATAAAAAAGACAATGTTATTATCTGTTGAGCTTCTACAGAGTTATAGTGAGTAATACAATATTTATATATAGAGATAGTCGCAACTGCATTTATAGAACTAAATATGACATAACCAATACCCTTTTTACTTAAGCCATGATTTAAAGAAAGTAAGATTAAGCTTATAACTATTATTGATATACCTACTATTTCAATAATTCCAATTTTATAACCTAAAAACATATCTACTAATAATAGAAGTGGAATAGTTATCACCATTAAAAATCCTGAGGTACTACGATCTGCTAAGATTATACCCTTTAATGAAGAATATATCTGTAAAGTTTGTAAAACTATTAAAACAATTAATATAGGTATTGAAGCAATATCAAAAACAAACTTATTCTTGATAATTGCAATGACTATAAAAATTATAAGAGTCCAAAAGTAATTCAAAAAACCGAAAGTATATAAATTTTCTCTATTGTTTAAAACCTCCCATTTACCTATAGATAAAGATATCTCATCAAAGAATGTACCTATCGTAGTTAAGATAATACCTATCATAGTATTATATTATTTCTGCAGTAAATCCATAAGTGGTGCAAGCGCTTCACGATGCTTTATAATCTGTGCTTTATACTTGTTCATTACAAGAATAGCCGCATATTGCTCAGCTGTACCTGCTTTTTTCTTCTCTTCTATCTCTTTAGTAATATTTTCAAAAAGTTCTTTTACTTCCTTATTTGCTTCAAGTGCTTTTAAGCTTTCAGCCATTTCTGGATTTTCTTCTAATTGCTTAATAATTTTCTCTGCTTGGTCAGAAGACATACCCTTCATCTGAAGAACCTTTTTTGTTATATATGATTTAAATCCCATAATTTTATAATTATACCAAAAATATTAATTTAATGCGAGTTATTACTATTTTCTTTAATTGCATACATAACACGAGAAAATGCACCACAAATAGCACCAGAAAATGAGAGTATTGAAAATAATATCAAATATTTATTATTAATTTCTAAATAACCATATAATGCAAATAATCCTAATAATACTTCAAAATGAATAATATAAAAATTATCTAAAAAGTTTCTTACTTTT
>CAIOXR010000092.1 GCA_903862375.1 uncultured bacterium | reverse complement strand
TAATTAAATATAGAGAAAAAATATTAAATTATAACTGGATAGAAACCAAACTTATCCACATATTTCTTGCATATTATTTTCCCTCATTATATAATATTGCTATGTATTAGTGTATTGGCATTTTATGCATTATATGCTAGTATGTAGTATCTCTGTTTGTATGGTTTAGTCTATACAAACGAGGTAAGATCATTGAAAATTTAATACTATAGAATTGTTAATACCAAACATTTTATAGCGATAGTTGTGTATTTCGATTTAATTGGTTTTCTCTAAGATTTATCTTGTGAGTTATCCCATTATTAATTCTTAATATTTAATTATCTAATTGAATTTTTTCTGGTCATCCATTTAGTTTATTCTTCAATTTCTTTTTATTTTCTTTACTTATTTTTTTGACACCACTTAATATTTTTTGATAGAGAGAAATTTTAAGAGGGGAAAGATAAATAGCATAGAAAACTAGCAAGATAATTTTGAAAATTCTAAATGTGTATCGGCCCTGTCGACAAGGCAGATATGCTTGTCTATATTTGTAGAGTATTCACTAAAAGGATACTTTATCAAATGAAACAAGCAGATCATGGTTTATGGAATTCGTTTACGATTCTTTGGTTATGTTTCTTTACCACAACTTTTTTGATAGAGAGAAGTGTATAAAGATTCATTACTAAAGAAGTTTAGTAAAAAATTATTGGTTATTAATTCTGTTACTAGTATTAAAAATTAGTAACTAGTTATTAATAATCATTAAAGTACACAACATTGGTTTTTTCCTCAGCGTATTATTATTTTATTAGTCGCGCTTGAGGATAAGTCGAAATCAATATAAAAGTGTATAAATTAATTAAAAGATTATGTTAAAAAACAAATTATTCGCAGGTGCGATTTTTGCTTTAGGAATGTTTGTAGCAAGTACAGCAGGTGCTGCTTACACATTTCCAAACCAAATCGACACATTGCAAGAGAAGAAAGATGTACAGACTGTATTAAATGCAGTTGTTACTCCTTCACCATCTCTTACAGTTGACGGTGCTATGGGTGCAAAATCAGTAGCAGCAGTTAAAGCTTTTCAAACAATGAAAGGTCTTACAGCTGATGGAAAGATTGGTCCTATGACTCGTGCTGCTCTTGAAGCTGCATCAGTAGGAACAACAACAGGAACAACAGGAACAACAGTAGCAGGATGTCCAGCAGGTGCAATGTTCAATTCATTGACAGGTGCATCATGTACAGTAGCTTCTACTTCAACAGTAGCAGGATGTGCAGCAGGTGCAGCATTTAGTTCAACAACTGGTGCAGCATGTACAGCAACAACACCTGTAGTTACAGGATTGACAGGAGTTTCAGGAGACATTAAAAACTTCCGTGATCTTTCTTCATATTCTGGTCAAACAGCAAATGAAGGAGAGACAAAGACTGTTTACCAAGCAGAAGTTGAAGCAGACGCAGGTTCAGATATCTCACTTACATCAGTACGTGTAGCATTAAAGAACTTTGATACTGGTACATCTTCAAAATTGTTAAATCGTTATGTTTCTGAAGTAGTAGTTATGAACGGTACTACAAAAGTAGGTTCAGTAGCAGCTTCAGCATTCACAGAATCATCAAATATCTATACAGCAAATATTCCTCTAACAGGATTTGTTGTTAAGGCAGGAGCAAAGGCTCAATTAACTTTCAATGTAGTTATTAATGCAGTTATAGATACAGGAGATGCAACAACAAACAATTGGGCAATAACTGCTAACTCTGTAAGATTTACAGATGCTTCAGGAGCAATCTTGACATCAACAAATGGAACAGTAACACTTGGAACAAGTACTGTAGTTGGGTCTGTTAAAACATTCTCAGCAAAAAGACTTTCAAGTTCTTCAACTTTGAAAGCTCGTGTTTCATTAAATGGAAGTCCTACATCACAAGTTCTAAAGGTTGATGTGTCAAATATGACACAAGACCAAGTTCTTGCTAGATTTGGTATTAAAGCAGAAGGTTCAGACTTACAATTGAATACTCTTCCTGTTAAAATTACAGTTTCAGGATCAGGAGCAACAACTTCAAATGTTGTAAGTTCTGTAACTTTGTCAGATGGTACAAATAATCTTGACAGTGTTTCACCAACAGGATCATCTAACACTGAGTATGTAACATTTGGATCATCTTCAAACATGAAGTACACAATTGCAAAAGATGCAACTGTATACTTTACAGTTAAAGCAAATATCAAGCCTTTGACAGGTTCTACTTATGCAGCAGGTTCAACAGTTAAAGTTGAATTTGAATCTGTAGGAACATCTTCAGCTGACTTTGATAATGCAGATATTCGTGATATAAATCAGAATCAAATAGGTTTGACATCTACAAATCGCGTAGGTTCAGCTCTAGGAGATGCTATGACATTAAGAACACAAGGTGTATCAGCTAATGTTACATCAGTAGTTCTTGGTACAGCAAATCGTGCACAATCAGACAATCATATTACTGATCAATCAGTAACATATCGTTTGAATGTTTCAGCTACAGGAAGTGATTACTACATCCCAAGATCAGTTGAATATGTTAATGGAGCAGGTTCAGCTGCGCTTCCTACAGTTACAGGCGCAAAAGGATTTACTCTAGCACTTCAAAATGGTTCAGATTTCTACCCAGCAACAACAGAAGTACCACTTGCTAATGTTTCTGGATCAGTAAATCTAATAAGTGGCGGAGTTGTAGATTCAAATGGTCTAATTCGTATCACTGATGGAGTTCCAGCTGTAATCGAAGTACAAGCAACTCTAACTGATACAGTAGCTGCAAGTACACCAGCAGGTCAATACAGATTTGGCTTGTTAAGTGTAAATGCTAATACTACTTCATCAGCATCAGGACTTACATCATTCTCAACACTTCCTTACGCTGCATTCCAGTCATCAACAACAGGTTCATTCACTCAATAAGAGTAATACCTTTAGTTTGATGTATTTGGTTTAAGTGTACTGATAGATACAAAAAATTCCCCAAGCTTCGGCTTCGGGGGATTTTTTGTATCTAAATAAGAAAATTAATTATTAACCCAAGATTTAGGGGTATCTAAAGGTATCAGAAAAGGATTAGTAGGTATTATTGGTACAAAATATAAACCTCTTGATAATAAATACCAGATAAATGAAGCATTATAATCCATTTATAAGTTAGTAAATAAAATGAAGAATCCTTATATAGTAAAGCTTTGACTTTGCTTGTAGGGATTTTATATATACAGCCTTTTGAAGATGGTAATAAGAGGACAGCTCGCTTGTTGTGTAATGCCATACTTCTTGTTTCAAATTGTGCTCCATTATCATATGATAGTGTAGATGAGAATAATTATAGAGAATCGATTTTAGTTTTTTATGGAAAAAATTCTTTAGAATCTATGAAGAAAATTTTTATTGATCAATATGTTTTTTCAACCCAAAATTATTTAGTTAAATAATATAAAATATATCTAAAGTTATTGTTATCGATGGGGGAGTTAAGGGTTAAAGGGGGTCAAGCTTTTTTAGATGTTTCTTGTTATTTTAGTTTATTAAAAGATTAAATTACTTATATCAAAATGAAGTAGCAATACTTTTTGTAGGAGATCATGATATATATAAATAAGAAAAATACTTTGATCTTTTGATTGTCGTCTTTAGGTCTTTATTCTCACGATCTTTGACTCCTTCAACTGGTACCTCAGGGTCTTTACCCTCTCGGGTAAAGAGTTATCCACTGTATTTTTTGACAGTATATTTTGGAAAATTATATAATTTTATCATGTTAAAAGTAAATATTTCTTCTCTATGTAGATTTGGAATATATAGTAAAAAGTATTCATTATTTATATTTGTGACCGTAACTATTTTGGTTTACGGTTTTTTATTTACAAAAGTTTCTGCACAGACAAATGTAGATGCTGATATTGTTGAAGACACTACTTGGACTAAAGAAGGGAGCCCATATATTTTAAATTCTTCTATATATGTGTCTAGTGATGCAATTTTAACTATAGAGTCGGGTGTTGTGGTTAAATTTACAGAAAATGTAAGTTGGTCTAGTAATAATTTTCTTTATATTTCTGGCAAAATTATTGTGAATGGAACTGAGTCAGATCCTGTATACTTCACTTCAAATTATGATGACGTGGGTGGTAGTACAGACGATGATTATGAAGATTGCTATTATGAGAATTATGATGAAGAGAATAATGGTTTAGGAAGTGAGATTTGTGAGATGGTGGATGTATATGAACCAAATGCTGGTGATTGGGGAGGTATAGACTTTCAATCTTCAAATGATTCTGTTTTGAATAATATAATAATAAAATATGCAAAGAATACGATCTCACTTGAGTCATCTAATACTATATTCAATAATCTAAATATAAGTGATTGTGCGGAAGGTCTGACGGGTTATGATCAGAGTAAAGTAGATATTAAAGGAGGTTCTATTAATGCCCTAGAAGGAGATGCTTTTACCTTTTTTGACGATAGCTCTCTTAGTATAAGTAATTTTTCTGTAACAAATGTGGTGAATGGTTTTACTGGTTATATTAGTAGTAATTATAAAGAGAAACATAAAGAAATTACAACTTTTGATAATGCAGTACTGAACATAACAGATTCAATTATTGAATGCTCAAATGATGGGATAACTTTATTTAATAATTATTCTTTGAAACAAAAAGGTGGAAGTATAAATTGTAGTGGGAATGGTATTGTACTTTTTAATGAAGTATCGACAGATATAAATGGAGTGAAAATTTCAGGTGCAAACGATAGTGGAATTATATCTTTTAATAATACAAAACAAGACACACTAAAGATAACTAATAGTGAAGTAACTCTGAATGAAAATGCATTTTTTATCTTTAATACCAATTACTTTACTGCACACAGGAATAGTATTCATGATAATAATTTTGGGGTTAATACATTCTCAGTATATGATCTTGATTTTACATCCAATTTCTGGGGGGATAAAGTTGGTCCTACTCATATTTCAAATCCACTTGGCAAAGGAGATAGTATCTCAGACCATATACTTTATAATCCATATTTAAAAGTAGATCCATTAAAAGAAAAAACAGGTTTACCTAGTATTATGTTTATTCCTGGTTTTGAGGCTAGTCGGTTGTATAAAATGGTGGGTGATGAAAAATTAGGAACGAGTTTTGAGAATAAACTTTGGGAACCGGGAGGAGTCCTTAGTAAAGTGTCTAGTATATATATGGATGAAAATGGCGAAAGTATAGATAAAGGAATATACACTAGAGACATAATAAAAGAAGCAACAGTTTTTGGTATTAAAACTGTTAATTTTTATAAATCATTTGCTGGTGAACTAGATAATATGGTTTCAAGAGGAGAGATAAATGAGTGGAAGCCCGTCGCTTATGATTGGCGTTTTTCTCCACTTGATATTGTAAACAGAGGGAAAGAAAACAATGGTAATATTTCTTATACAGAAGAATTAAAAAGTGGTGAAGTCCCATATATTATTGATCAGTTAGAGAAGCTAGTAGAGAATTCAAATAGTGGGAAAGTGACTATCGTAACTCATTCAAATGGTGGCTTAGTTGTAAAAGCACTAATAGCAAAACTAGAAGAGATGAAGAAGAGTGGGGAAAGCGATATAGTGGACTATATAGATAATCTGGTGGTAGTTGCACCACCTTTAGTGGGTACACCAAAAGCAACGTTCGGACTTTTGCATGGCTACGATCAGGGAATGTTTAATAATATACTTTTAGGTAGAAAATTAGCCAGAGATTTCGGTCAGAATTTACTTGGGGCTTATGGTTTAGTACCATCAGGTAAATATTGGTCAGGAGTGGAAGGTAGTAAAATATTCTTAGATGACTCTCTAGATAAACTGAATAATTGGCGAACAAAGTATGGAGAAGCTATCGATACATATAGTGAGTTTGAGAATTTCCTTTTAGATAAAGATAGTATAAGGGATCAGTCGAGTTATGACGACTTAGTAAACCCAAAAGTTTTGAATTCAAAAGTATTTGATAAAGCAAAGCTTTTGCATGATACAATCGACAATCTAGCTATACCAGAAAATATTAAAGTATATAAAGTTGCAGGGTGGGGGATTCCTACTGCTTATGATCTGCACTATCAGTCGAAGAATAAGTGTATATTTTTTTCAAATTTACTATGTTCAAAAAAGAAATCTGTCTTAAGCTCAGACGTCGGTATTACTTCTGGAGGAGATGGGACAGTAGTGAGTGGAAGTGCCTTATTTGGAGAAGGGGAGAAATATTATTTGAATTTAGAAAAATATAATATAGATAATTCTGAAGGTAAATTATTTTATTCTGGAAATGATCATTCTAATATATTTGAAGTTTCATATGTATATGAACTTCTAAATAATATTTTAAAAAGGGATATTAGTCTGCCAAAATATATAACAAAGAGTACTCCTTCACCTGTAAACTATACAATTATAAAAATGCGTTCACCAGTAGATATAGATATATATGATGAGAATAATTTACATACAGGAGTGGTAGAAGGAAGTAATAGTGATATAGAGAATATTGAAGAAAGTATACCGAATAGTATGTATATGGAGATACTGGAAGATAAGTATATAGTTGTACCGACAAATGGTAATTATACTTTAAAATTAAAAGGAGTTTCAGATGGTATCTTTACTTTAGAGCAACAGCAAATAGTGAATGATATACCAAGTGTTTCGGTGGTATGGAAGGATATACCAGTAAGCTCTCTGTTCAATGGGGAAGTAGAATTAAAAGATAATTTACTTGCGACAAATATAAAGATAGATAAAGATAGAGATGGGGTATATGAGTCAAATCTTGCACCTATAGATTTATCATTAGTCGATGGTAGTATAAATACTTCTCAATCTAGATCAAGTGGTTCATATAGAGTGAATATCAGTAAATCTGATACACTTGAAAGTAATAAAAATATAATTGAGAAAAATATAGAGACAGTAAAAAATAAAATTGTAAATAAAGAAATAAAAGAAAATATAATTAAT
>CAIOXR010000091.1 GCA_903862375.1 uncultured bacterium | reverse complement strand
GATGATATTAATTCTTATATTAATATTCTTTACTTCAATAGTGTTTTTATCATTTATGATCATAATATATTCACTGAGTTTTTACTTTATAGATGCGAATGTAATTACAAATGGAATATTCCAACTTTTTAATACACCAACTCTTTTTCATGGCGGAGCATTTCAAGGGGCATTAAGATTTGTTTTTACATTTATCATCCCATCTCTCCTTATTTCTGCAATTCCACTTGAAACAATAAAGAATACATCATACAGAAGTTTATTTATGATTATAATTTTATCTTTTGTTTGGTTATTTATAGCAATTAAATTTTTTAATATATCCATCAAGAAATACGAAAGTTCAAATTTTATGACTTTTGGAAATTAGTAAAAATAATTTTGCAATAAATTATATATTTTATGCGTATTAAGGGTATAATGTACTTATGATAGATCATAATCTTTGTAAAACTAAAACAGATAATGAATTAGTTAAGTTGTCTTTAGAAGACCCGGATCATTTCTTATGTCTTATTAAAAGATATGAGGATTCTCTTTTAAGATACATAATTCGAATTTCAAAATTTAGTCGTGAAGATGCTGAAGATGTACTTCAAGATGTCCTTATCAAAACATATTATAATTTAAATGATTTTGATAAAGAACTTAAATTCTCATCTTGGATATATCGTATTACTCATAATGAAGCTGTAAGTGCGATAAGGAAGAAAGTTGTGAGGCCTCAGATCTCGCTTGAAGCTGAAGATTTAGAAATATTTGGTGATGTATTTGATATTGAAAAAGATTTAGATAATACACTAGATAGAAAAGTAATAGATGAAGCTTTATCAAAGCTCGATGAAAAGTATAGAGAAGTACTAGTTTTAAGATATTTAGACGAGAAAGACTATGTTGAGATTGCAGATATTCTAAAGAAGCCAGTAAGCACAGTTGGTAATCTTATACTACGGGGTAAAAAGCTTTTCAAGCAAGAATATGAAAAAATAATAAATAATAAAAAGGTCGTTATTAAATAAAATAATTTTAAATATATGGAAAATAAAAATATAAGTCAGATAGTTTTACAGAAAATAAAAAAAGAAAATATTAAACCTATTTCTCGTGAGATTTTTAATATTAAAAAAGTTCTTTTTTGGGCTGCTGTTGCATTATCACTTATTATAGGAGCATTTACATTTGCTCTTATTCTTTCAGGTTTTTTTAATAATGATTGGGATTTGTATGATAAATTTGGTGTTAATTTTATTTTTAAAACATTACCATATTTCTGGGTTATTTCATTTATTATATTTATAATATTGGGTGATTTCTATTATAGGAAAACTTTACTTGGTTATCGTCATACCACTTTAGTAATTGTTGGAGTATATTTATTATCTGGTATAATATTTGGTTCTATATTTTATGTATTTGGAATTAGTGAATGGATGGAGAGGTCTTTAGTAGAGGTATCTCCAGTTTATAGAAATATAGTTTTAAATAGGCATGAATTTTGGACTCATCCTGAGGATGGTTTACTCTCAGGAAAAATAATAAAAATAGAAGAGAATGGAATTCAGATTATAGATTCACTAGGAGGTGTTTGGCTTATAGATACATCTACTTCTACGAATCGTGGGAAAATTAAAATAATCAAAGGAGAGAGAATAAAAGTTTTAGGTGATATTATGGATGGTAATAACTTTGTAGCAGATGAGATAAGGTCATGGAGTGGAGTGAGATAAAACTAGCAGTCTCTGCGTATTAAGGGTATAAGTAGTGACGATTGCTTATATTTATAAAAATTTAAATAAATTATTTTGGAATACATAACAAAATAATTACTAATAATGAAAAATAGAAATACATTAATCATGAGCGGTCTTCTGGCTTTAACACTAGGATTAGGAATATCAGGAACTGCTTTTGCAGCTCAAGATTTATCTTTATCAAAAAAGAGTCCAGGATATAGTCAAGAATTTGAGACTCAAATGACTAAAGTTATGACAAATGTCGATTATCTAGGCTGGAAAAATCTTGTTCAAAACAAAACAGGGAAAGTAGATCCATTAATCACAGCTGATAACTTCCCTAAATTCGCAGAAGCATGGAAACTTGCCAAAGAAGGAAAAATTAAAGAAGCAAATGCTATTAGAAAAGAATTAGGATTAAAAACTTCCGGTGATTCTGTTAGCCAAAAGAAAGATACAAGTAATCAAAATAAAATAAATAAAGCAAATAAAATTAAGAAAGTTAAAACAGTGAAAGAGAAAGTTTCACCAAAAACTACAGTAACTCAATAAATTAATACAAAAATAAGGCCTTAAGTGGCCTTATTTTATTATCTGTGTAATTATAATTTATTAATGTTATAATAAGAGTATTACAAATAATATAACCATTTATAATGGCCAACAAAATATATGAATAAGATAATAGAAGCTTTAAATTGGAGATATGCCACTAAGAAATTTGATCAAAATAAAAAGATAAATAAAGAAGATTTAGAATCCATACTTGAGATAATGCGTTTATCTCCTTCGTCTTATGGTTTGCAACCTTGGAAATTTGTTTTGGTTAATAATACTGATATGAGATCTAAAATCCTTGAGATAGCATACGGTCAACCCCAAATAACAGATGCGTCACAAGTAATTGTATTTACAAATAAGAAAAATATTGATGGAGAGTTAGTGGATACATATATGAATTTCGTGGCTAAAGAGAAAGGTATAGATGTCGGAGTTCTAGATGGATTTAAGGGTATGATAAATGGAAGTTTTGCAGGTAAGACGAATGAAGAGTTAAGAGGTTGGGCTAGTTGCCAGACATACTTGGCAGTAGGGAACTTGCTTACTAGTTGTGCAATCGCAGGTATAGATGCTTGTCCTATGGAAGGCTACGATCATGCAAAGCTTGATTCACTACTTGGACTTCCAGAACAAAATCTTGAATCAAAAGTTATTGTAACTATTGGTTATAGAGCTATGGATGACTCTTCTGCTACTTCTAAGAAAATTAGATTCCCAAAGGAAGATGTATTAATAGAGATTAATTAATAACGATTAAATTGAAATTATTTATAATAATTTTATCATAAATTTATGAGTATAAAAATAAATACAAATAATAATGATATAGGAATTATTGAATATGTTTCTAGTCTAATAAATAAAAAAATAGAATTAGGCCAGAATGTTTTATGGTTTGTCTCGGGTGGTTCTGCGGTAAATGCTGAAGTTATGATTTCTAAAAGGATTAAAGAAAATTTTACAGGGAAACTTGTTGTAACTTTAATAGATGAAAGGTACGGCGAAGTAGGTCACTCTGATTCAAATTGGCAAGCATTAATAGAGAATGGTTTTAAGGTCTCAATGTTACAAAAGATTTCTGTGCTAAAAGGTAAAAATTTTCTAGATACGATTAAAGATTTTGATCAAGTATTGAAAAGTGAATTTAATAATTTTGATTTTAAAATTGGAATTTTTGGTGTAGGAGTAGATGGCCACACCGCAGGTATACTACCTCATAGTGAAGTTTTTAATAATCAGAATGATTTGGTGTGTGGATATGAGACTTTATTATATAACCGTATTACAATAACACCGAAGGCTATATATAAGCTGGATGAAGCTATACTGTATGCTATGGGTGAGAAGAAGTGGAGTATAATTAAAAGAATTAATGAAGATTTACCAGTACAAGATTTTCCTTATCAATTATTAAAGAAAGTTCCATTATTAACAATTTTTACAGATTATAAAAAATAAAATATGAAAATAGCAATATGTGGTTTGGGTAAGATGGGCTCACAAATAGCAAAGAAATTAAATGAAGGTGAGCACGAAGTCATTGCTCATAATAGGAATAGTATTTTAGTTGATGAAATGAAAACTTTGGGTATGGTAGGCGCTTATACAAAAGAAGAAGTAGTCAGAGCTTTTGGAAATTCTAAACCTATAATCTGGCTTATGGTGCCTTCTGAAGTTGTTGATGGTGAGCTTGGCTTGTGGCTTAAAATTTTACCTAAAGGAAGTATTATCATAGATGGAGGTAATTCTAAATGGAGTGATTCAAGTAGAAGATATAAAGAAGTGAAAGAGTTCGGTTCAAGCTTCATAGATATAGGTACTAGTGGCGGAGTCTGGGGTTATAAGAATGGTTTTTCAATGATGATAGGTGGAGATAAAGAATCATTTGAAATATTAAAACCTATACTAGAAACTTTAAAGAATCCAACAGGAGATTATAAATATTTTGGTGAGAGTGGGTCTGGGCATTATGTGAAGATGGTCCATAATGCAATTGAGTACGGTATGATGGAAAGCTTAGCTGAAGGATATAGACTTCTTAAAGAAGGTCCATATAAGCATATAGATTTATATAAGGCAGGTGTTGTGTGGCAACATAGAAGTGTGATTACTTCATGGCTAAATGAATTAACTCGAGATATACTTAAAGATAATCCAAATCAGGATAATATCGATGGTAAAGTAGTTGAGTCTGGAGAAGCTCGTTGGGCTCTTGAAGTAGCGAAAGAGTATAGTATAGAAGCACCTGCGATACAATCATCATTTGATGTGCGTATTGATTCTCAAAAAGGTAAAGTAAATTTTGCAACTAAATTACTTTCATCTATGAGGAATGCTTTTGGTGGACATAAAATAAATTAATATATGAATAATAAATCTACAATTTTAATAATAATAGGTGTGACGGGCGACTTATCAAAAAGGAAGCTCCTTCCTGCTATAGGACAGATAGCGAGTACTGGTATGATCCCTGAGCAGTTTAAGATAGTAGGGATAACCAGACAATCAGGAGTAAAAGTTGCAGACCTTTTAGAATTTACAGATAATAAAGATTATATTTTATTCAATACAGAATTATTTGAAATGGATTTGGAGAGTAGTATTGATTATGATAAATTAAAAATTCATCTAGGAGAGATAGAGAATGATTTTGGATCTTCTACTGAGTATTTATTTTATCTTTCTGTTCCACCGAATGTTTCTAAAAGTATTATAGAGCTAATCGGCAAATCTGGATTAGGAGAGATGAAGGGGACAAAGCTACTACTTGAGAAACCTTTTGGTACAGATCTAGTTAGTGCGACTGAGCTCGTGGATCATATAGATAAATATTTTCGTCCAGAGCAAGTCTATCGTATTGATCACTTCTTAGCGAAAGAGACAGCTCAGAATATTATTGTCTTTCGTAATGGGAATTCATTATTTAAAAGAACTTGGAATAAAGATTTTATAGATAAGATTGAAGTCACTGTAAGTGAAAAGTTGGGTATAGAGGGGAGAGTAAGCTTTTATGAGCAGACGGGAGCTTTGCGTGAAATGATACAGAGTCACTTACTTCAGTTACTCGCCCTTACGCTTATGGATATGCCAGATGAAGATCATTTAGACCAAGTACCACTTTTGCGATATAAAGCTTTAAAGCATTTGAAAGTGAAAGAAGGTGAATCACATACAAGTAATACTAAGCGTGGTCAGTATAGTGGTTACCGTGAAGAAGTTAGTAACCCTTCAAGTATGATAGAGACTTTTGCTTCTGTGGATTTAGAGTCTAGTGATCCAAAGTGGGAAGGGGTGCATATTAATCTTACAACAGGTAAAGCTCTAAAAGATAAATATACAGAGATAAAAATATTTTATAAAAAAGGTCATGATCATGAATCGAATGAATTATTGTTAAGACTTCAACCAGATGAGGGTATATCGTTTTCAGTCTGGGCGAAGCGTCCTGGTTATGAGCATCAGGTAAGTAAACACGTTCTGAACTTCTCATTTAAAGATCACTATATTGCACTTCCTGAAGCGTATGAGCAGGTGCTTTTCAATGCTATGAATGGAGATCATAGCCTATTTACAACTAGTGAAGAAGTCATAGAAACGTGGAGAATACTTGATGGTTTGCAGAAAAAGTGGGCTACTTCGACTTATGATTTAATAATTTATAAGAAAGGTAGTATAATTAGTGAGATTATTAATTAATAGAATTTTTTGGACGAAGGCCTTGCCTTAAAGAGAGCCCAAAGGCAAAGCCTTGGGTAGAAAAATTTGTAACTGCATTAATTATTTTAATAATTTCCTCGTCGGGTCCGGATAAATTTCTGCTGAAATTTTCCTCATTGCTCGGGCCGTCGCCCTTGCGCACGCCCCGCCGATAAAATTATTTAAAATAATTATTAATACACAAAATATATGAAAAAAGGATTTAAAGAAAATATTGAAAGCTTAACGACAGAGAATAATAATTTCCGTAAGGTATTGTATACAGGGGAGCACTGTCAGCTTGTACTTATGAGCTTGGCTCCAAATGAAGAGATCGGAATGGAAGTACATCCTGACAACGACCAATTCTTCCGTTTTGAACAAGGCGATGGTAAGGTTATTATTAACGAGGCTGAATACACTGTTTCAGATGGTGATGCTGTAGTAGTGCCTTGCGGAGCGGATCATAATGTAATTGCTGGAGATAAAGGACTAAAGCTTTATACTATTTATAGTCCTGCTCATCATAAAGATGGTATCGTTCGTACTACAAAGAAAGAGGCAGTAGAGAATGAAGCAGAATTCGACGGAGTAACAACAGAGTAATATGATCGGATTTATTTATCGAAAAATTATTAAGCCAATTCTTTTTAAATTTCCGGCTGATGATATACACAATCTTTTCCTTAAAACAGGTAATATTTTTGGACGTGAAAATATAATAAAAAAGTTTTTCAATTCAGTCTTTATTTACAAAGATGAAATATTAAAACAAAAAGTTTTAGATATCTCTTTCCTAAACCCTGTAGGCCTTGCGGCTGGTTTTGATTACGATGCAGATCTTATAGATATACTACCTTCTATTGGTTTTGGTTGGCACACTATCGGCACAGTGACTTATCTACCATATGAAGGTAACCCACTGCCGATGCTTGGACGACTTCCTAAATCCAAATCTCTACTTGTGAATAAAGGCTTTAAAAGTAGAGGTATAGATAAGGTACTAGAAAAAGTCAGATCTAAAAGGAAAGAAAGTATCCCCCTAGGTATCAGTATTGGCTCGACAAACAGAGTCTATAAAAAGATAGAGGATATGGTAGAAGATATTTACTCTTCTTTTGAAAGAGTATTGAGAGTAGATTATTTTGATTATTATGAATTAAATATCTCATGTCCAAATCTTATAAATGTAGATAATTTAAAAGAGAAGTTCGATGATCCTGTTGGTTTTGCTATTCTCTTGAATAAGCTTTCGTATTTAAATATCAACAAACCATTATTTATTAAAATGTATTTAGAAAAAGAAGTGGAAGAAACTTTAGCTCTTTGTGAAGTTGCCAATAATTATAAATGGGTGAAAGGTTTTATATTTGCAAACTTAGTGAAGGATAGAAGTAATAAGAATTTTGATAGACAAGAAGTAGAAAGTGCAGGCAGAGGGAACTTCAGTGGTAAACCTACAGAAGAACTTTCCAATAACCTTATAACTGAAGTTTATAAAAAGTATAAAGATAGATTTACTATTGTAGGTTGTGGGGGAATATTTACAGGTGTTGATGCTTATGAGAAAATAAAGAGAGGTGCAAGTTTAGTTCAGATGATTACAGGGATGGTGTACGAAGGTCCAAGTGTGATAGGAAATATAAATAAAGAATTAGCAGTCTTAATAAAAAAAGATGGTTATCAGAATATAAGTGAAGCGGTGGGGAAATATTATAGGTAAAAAATAGCGCATAGATGAAGTTAATCACCTATACGCATTTTATATTTTACCTTCATAATGGAAGGTCGTTGCTCCAACAGGACTCGAACCTGCGACTTAGTCCTTCCGAGGGGACTCACTCTACCAACTGAGTTATGGAACAATATTATTAATAACTTAGCAAATTTAAAATTTTTGTCAAATTTCATAATATTGCTATAATACTCATATGGAAAAGGATAATAAAATTATGGATAAGAAAAATATCTTATATACAGGTAAAGGGGATATGGGGACCACGACTCTTTTCCATTGCGATCAGGGGAGAATTTCAAAAAGTGCAAATATTATAGAGGCTTTGGGAGTTTTAGACGAGCTCAATGCTTATATCGGTATTGTGAAAGTATATGCGAATCAAGAGCAGATGAAGATAACAGTGAATAATAAAAAGAAAGTATTATTCAGCAGTATTTTAAGTGATATACAGCAGACTTTATTTATCATTCAGGCTGAAGTAGCTGGCTCACCGATGACAGTCAAAAAAGGTGATTTAATAAAAATAGAGAATATTATTAAACACATAAGTATTCTTCTACCACCTATTACATCTTTCACTATTTCAGGTGGAAGTGTATTAAGTGCGAAGCTTGATTATACAAGGACTTTGGCTCGAAGATGCGAGAGAAGAATAGTCAGTGTGGTAGACGGAGGTGGAAAGAAAATAGGTAAAGTTACAGTTGCGTATTTGAATCGTCTTTCATCGGTATTATTTGCACTTTCTCGGTATGCGAATTATATATTATCTATTATACCTGAGGAGCACCCTAAATATAATAAATAATTGCTAATTTTTATCATAAAAATGAATCCATATTTAAAGGGTATTTTTTATATTACTAGTTTAGTAGTATATTAGATATATGGAAGAAGACTATGAACTTATAAATAAATATCTTAAAGGAGAACAAGATGCTTTAAAAATGCTGATAGATAAGTACACTTCATCTATATATAACTTCACTATTCGATTTGTGGGTATTGATAATGCTCCCGATGTGACTCAAGAAGTTTTCATAAAAGTTTGGAAAAATTTAAAGAATTTTGATAATGATAAAGCGCAATTCAAAACTTGGCTTTTTGTAATTGCTAGGAATACTATTACTGACTTTTTAAGGAAAAAGAAAATGGTACTTTTCTCAAGCTTAGATAAAGAAGAAGAAAACTTTGCAGAGAGTATAGAAGATGATGCACTACTACCAGATGAGATTTTAAATAATATACAAGATAAGAAAGAATTATATAAACTTGTGAGCGAGCTTCCAAATAATTATAAATTAGTCCTCACTCTTTATTACCAAGAGGATATGACTTTTAAAGAAATAGGGGAAGTTTTAGGTAAGCCTATTAATACAGTGAAGAGCTATCACCACCGTGCACTTTGTATATTGAAAGATAAATTAACTATTATATAAACTTTATGTAATTACTATTATGTCAATCTTCATAAAATAGCTCTTCTCAAAGAGTCCGGATAAATTTCTGCTGAAATTTTCCTCATTGCTCGCCTCGACAGGCTTGCGCACGCCTCTTTGATAAGACTATTTTATTACGATTTGTGGTAACTATTATACAAATTTCTACAAATAGCTTTTCTCAAATAAGAGCAAATAAAGCTGTAATAAAAATAGTCTCTGAAAAATGCCTTACGGAGGGCGTCGGCCCGAGTAGGAGCAAAAAATTCAGCAGAATTTTATTGTGTGCATTTTGAAGAGAGCTATTTTTATAAAAGCTACTAAAATATTTTTTTAAAAGACGATTTTATTACGATTTATATATTTGCACCAAAGGTGCAGGTTGTCTCGTATACACTATTGTATGAATGATAAATTATCAAAATTATTCAAGGAGGACTATGTAAAACCTGAAAGTCGACTTTCAGGTGATATTTGGACTGCAATACAAACAAAACAGGCTAAAAGCCTAAAGATACAATCTCTTGTCTATGGTATTATAGGGATTTTATCTTTAGGCGGTTTTGTTTTTATGACTTTTTATACAAAAAAGCAATTTTCTTCTTCTGGATTCTTCCAGTATGTCTCTTTGATTTTTTCAGATGGAAGTTTGTTTGCAACTTACTGGAAAGAGTATCTACTGTCACTTGCAGACTCTTTACCTTTTGCAAGTATCGGGGCATTACTATTCTTGTTATTCTCAATGCTTATTTCCATAAAGAAATATTATCACAACAG
>CAIOXR010000090.1 GCA_903862375.1 uncultured bacterium | reverse complement strand
AAATAATTCTACTGATGGAGGAGTAAGCTTTATCTTATTTAAATCTTTGAGATTAACCCATTGATATTCTACCAGATCAGACTTTAATTCAATTTTTATATCATCTGCAATCTTATCTTTAATAATAACTTTATATACATAAAAATTCATTTCAACTAAAACTTTTTCTCCAGTATCTTTTAGTACTTTCTCTGATTTTCCTTGCCCAATATCATCAACAAGTTCTATATCATACGATGAAATATCTATCCCTGTTTCTTCCTCTATCTCTCTAATTAAAGCTTCATCTTTGTTTTCTCCATCGTCTATTCCACCGCCTGGTATATGCCAACAATCTGGGTATGCTCCACCTTTTCTTATCATGCCTTGAAATATCTTTCTGTCTTTTGAAAATATAAGAGCTGAAACTATGTCTCTATGTATTGTTCTCATGGTGTGATTATAGCAAAATATGACTATAAAATCGAATTCGGGTGTTTTCCGTTATCGTGATTTTCGGTGTTATAAATTTAAGATTTTACACTTACTCAAAATACTTTTAATGAACTCATTTTTTGCTTTAGAATAAGCTTTTCTATCATTTTGATATTTAATAGATAACTTTTGTTTTAGATTATCATATTCTTTCAGGGCTTCGTTATTTTTTATTAGATAATCACGATATACCAGTGTTTCTTTGTATTTTATACTATCTATTTCCATAATGTGAATAAAATGAGTTATAAAACTTGGTTTATCTTCACCAAGATTGATTGGTACACCTCTTCTCATAAGGACTTCACCATCCGCATTATTTTCCTTTATTGAATAATATGGGAACTTTAATATTTTCTCTTTAATTTTGGCTATATTCTCTAAAGAATCAACCCCAATAGCAATATCAATTATTGGTTTTGCAGATAAGCCTACAACTGAAGTAGATCCTACATGTTCTATCGATAGAGCAATATCACCAAAAATTTTCTTCAAATCTTTTTTCTCTTTATTAAATTCTTCTTTCCATCCCGGATTATATTTTTCTATTCTAACGATACCCTTTTTAAGACCAATTACATTTTTCATAATTTCATTATAGCAAAACTAAATTGAAAATGCTGGCTGGGAGACTAGGACCGTGAGTACACTTATCTCGCCCTACGGTCGCGGGTACTTTTCTGGTTTTGGAAAAACACAGAAAAGTCTTTCGATTCCTAGACGCGAGTAATGCAGATTACTCGCTTCTCCCAGCCAAACCAAAAAAGACCACATTCGTGGCTTTTTTGGTTTGGCTGGGAGACTAGGAATCGAACCTAGATTAAAGGCTTCAAAGGCCTCTGTCCTACCGTTAGACGATCTCCCAATGTATATAAACGACTAAAAACTAGTTCCAAATAGAAACTTATATAAGAATACATTAAAAACATTAATTTTTCAACTGTTATAATGTATATTTAAAACTTCCAAAAATAGATAAAATATTACATCAATTAGAAGATTAATTATAAAACTCTAACATTAGTGCAAGATTGTAGTGAAGTTCGAAAACAATATTTAGATAAATAGAAAACCACTAGTAAGCAGTGGTTTTCCTACTGCTCAACTAGTGATTATATAGGTAACTCATTATCTTTTTTACAAAATATCACTTGTTTGTTTACTTCGATAATAAACTGTTCGCCTGTACCTACTTTCTCTTTTTCATCTGGTAAACATAAATTATATTTATTTTTACCTGTTTTTGAATAAAGCTTAACTGAGCCTCCTAAAGCTGCATCTAACTCATCAGGGAGAGCAAAAGTTTCGAATAACATTAAATCGCTAAATGGATAAGTACGCCCACAAACTTTAATCCACTCACCATATCTATTTATAAATCCTCTTTTACCCAATTCATCACTTAAGATAAATTCGGTTTGTAGGTAAGGACGTCTTTTACTGTAAGTTCTATGTGGCCATAAACTTATTAATTCTCGAGTGCTTACTTCTCCAAAGGTAACTTTACTAAACTTTAATACATATCGAGGAGGTTTAGTTGTTGTTGGTAATATTAACCCTTCATAACCACATAAATACTGAACAGGTATCATCCAAACGACGAGATCATTAATTTTAATAAATTCCGTTTTCATAATTAATTATTTTAAAAGTAAATGTTACATTTTTCTTTCACATTATATCTTTAGATATGTAAAGTCAATACTTTAAAATACTTCATAATTTAGACTCAAATCATAAAATTTGATAGAATAAATCTATGAAAAAAATATATCAAAATGAATCTTTGGAGTGGAGTAATATTTTCTTTTTAATTCCATTATTTATTTCAATATTTTATGGATTATATTTATATTCTGTAATAATCTTTATTGTTTTTATTGTATCTTTTGATTTTCATTTCTTTAATCAAGCAAAACAAGTTTATTATTTAGATATTACATTTTCTAGTATATTAATGCTTTCTAATCTAACCTTGCTTATTCTGGGTCACCTATTATTTCCTTATTATATATTAGCTATTATTTCTGCTTTAACTGCCCTTTACTTATATTTTAAAGAAAATAAAGAAAATTATTATTTAAATCATAGTTTGTGGCATTTCTTCTCAGCTATAGTTTGTATATTTTGTTTATTAACATATATTTCATATATACAATAGTCTATTTCTAAATAATGATTATATTGAGACAATATGGTATTATGTGTCTATAAACCTAATATAAATACAAATGACTACAATAATCGACGGCAGAAAATTAAGCAAAGAAATACTAGAAGAAACTAAAAAAGAGATACAGTCTCTGTCTTTTACTCCTGTATTCTGTGACATTCTTGTTGGAGATAATCCGGTATCACTACAATACGTAAATATGAAAAAACGTAAAGCAGAAGAACTTGGTATTAATTTCCATGAAGCATTCTTCCCTCCCGATATTTCAACAGAAGAATTAATAAAAGAAATACAGATCATAAATAAGATTCCAAACATGTGTGGAGTCATAGTCCAGCTTCCACTTCCAGAGAATTTAAATCAGCAAGAAATTCTGGATGCTGTCGACTCGAAGCTAGATGTAGACTGCTTAAGTACTAAAGCAAGTGATAATTTCTATAATGGAGATCTATCTTTAGGTTTCCCTACGGCTTTAGCTTGTATCGCAATACTTGACTCTGTAAATATAAATTTGAAAGGTAAGAAAATAGTCGTTGTAGGTTTTGGTAAATTAGTCGGCAAGCCTGTAGATGCACTACTTAGATTCAGAAATTTAGATGTAAATGTCATCAGAAGCAAAACAGAAAATAAAGAAAAGATACTTAAAGAAGCAGATATCATCATATCAGGTATGGGTAAAGGTAAATATATTAAAGGAGATATGATAAAAGACGGCGCAGTGATAATAGACGCAGGATCTTCTGAATCAAATGGAAATGTTATAGGAGATGTAGACTCCGAATCAGTAGATAATATCGCAGGCTATTTATCTCCTGTACCTGGAGGAGTAGGACCGATGACTGTGTGCATGCTTTTCTCAAATGTATTAAAAGTGGCTAAAAGCTTTACTAAATAAAACTGGCTAGACAATGTCTAGCCAGTTT
>CAIOXR010000089.1 GCA_903862375.1 uncultured bacterium | reverse complement strand
AGTATATAACTAATTTTTGAAAAATACTAGATAAAATAATTAAAATAATTTGTTCATCTCAATCCACTTTTCAAATTTTATATCTTCTGCTCGAGCTTTTGGATTTATGTCTAATTTTATTAGTATCTGGTCTATTTTATTTATATTTTCCTTTATCTCTTCTAGGTTTTTACGAAGGACTTTTCTTTTGTGTGCAAAACCTGCCTTTACTATCCTAAAGAATTTATTCTCTTCATTTATATCTTTGAAGAATTTATTCGAGATATTCCCTATGTGTATTATAGCTGAATCTACTTTGGGTGATGGAGAGAAGAATCTTTTATGGACTTTCATAACATACTTTGGATTTCCATAAGCTTTCACACTCAAAGATAAGATACTTTCTTTACCATCACGAGCGACTATTCTTTCTGCTACTTCCTTCTGGACAAGAAGAGTCATGCTTATGGGTTTTATACACTCAGATAAAAATCTTCTGATTATTAATCCAGTAATATTGTAGGGGATATTCGCTATTATTTTATATTCACCTTCTTTTATATTGAAATTTCCAGGATTGAAATTCAAAATGTCCTCATTTAATAATATAAGTTTTTTATTTTTTATTTCATTTGTGAATCTTTCATTTATGATTTCTACAAGATCACTGTCTTTCTCTATCGCTATAACTTTTCTTGCTTTCTCAAGTAACTTTTCTGTCAGAGCTCCCTTGCCTGGACCTATCTCAATTACTATATCTTTGTCGTTTACCTCTCCTGCTACGCACATCATATTCAGTGCTTCTTTGGATTTTAAGAAATTCTGACCCATTGATTTTTTTGCTTGATGAAACATATTGATATCATAACATTTATAAATACTAAATAATAATTCTTTAAATAGTCTTAAATACATTAAATACTAATACGTAATAAAATTTCTTGAGTGAACCATTGCGGAAGCTGTCGAATGGGTAATGAAAAGTAAACTTCTTTACTTTTCATCTGGTTGCGAAGCAAATTGCTGTTGCGTAGCAGGCAATAAGGGAAAGGAAAATTTTAGTAAAAATTTATCCGTTGGCGAATCCAAGAAGATTTTATGAAGTATGAAATGATTGTAAGATAGCTCTTCTTGTCGGGTCCGGATAAATTTCTGCTGAAATTTTCCTCATTGCTCGGGCCGTCGCCCTTGCGCACGCCCCGCCAATAAGACTATCTTACAATTATTTATGTTTTGTTTATATATATATTACTTTTCCTCCACCCACAGAATTACTTTGTGTAAATTCTGTCAGGTGCGTTGGTATATCATAGATAAATTCACTTGGGGAGTTTACTTGTTTCATTCCGAAAATCGTACGTAGCGTCGCATAGCTCAGTGTTAGCTTCTTCTCGGCTCTTGTAACTGCTACATAGAATAGTCTTCTTTCTTCTTCTTTGTCTTCTTTGGTTCCCTGCCCAGTTCTAGCATGAGGGAAAAGGTCTTGCTCAAGTCCTGTCACGAATACGTATTTGAATTCAAGTCCTTTTGAAGCATGGACAGTCATAAGTCTTACCCCGCTTTTTGTATTTTTATCATTCTCATTTGGTATGAGGGTATCTTGATCACTCGATAAAGATGCATCTTCTAGAAGCTTTTCTATTCCACCTTCCATTTCATCGTATTTGATAGACAATGTTACAAGCTCTTTCATATTCTCAAGTCTTTCTAGTTCTTCATTGGTACCATGAGATAGTTCAGCTTCAAGGCCACTTTTATCTATTATATATTTGACTATTTCGGATGGTTTGTGTGACTCTATATATAGATTTATCTCTTCTAATAATTGATAGAATTTATTTATTTTAATTTGCATTCCTGCTGGAAGTTCTGTAAATAATCCTGCAAAAAGTTTTGTCAGTGTGACTTTCCCTACCCCACGTGCTGGAGTATTTATAATTCTTTTTATATCACTCAAACTTTCTTTATTCAAACTTGCTTTTATATATGAAAGTATGTCTTTGATTTCTTTTCTCTCAAAGAATTTAATTCCTAAAACTTGGTAAGGTATTTGTTTTGAGAGTAGTGCTTCTTCTAAGACTCGTGATTGAAAGTTTGCTCGGTAGAGTATAGCTATATCTTCTGGTTTATTTTCTTTAAGTATCTCATCTATTTCATTTGCGACAAAGTTCGCTTCACTTATTTCATCGTAAGCTTCACATACAAGTATCTGCTCACCTTCTATGTTTTTTGTAAATAATGTTTTTGGTACTCTGTACTGATTCTTCTCTATGACACAATTTGCTGCTTCAATTATCTTCCCTGTCGATCTATAGTTCTGTTCAAGCATAACTATCTTGGCATTTGGATAATCTTTTTCAAAATGAATTAGATTTTTAATGTTTGCACCCCGCCAAGAATATATACAATTATGAGTGACTATACCATTTGCTATGAAATTATGAGTTTTATCTACATCTATATCATAAACTTTTTCTTTTTTGGAAGGAATTTTTGTTACTTTTGAAACGATATCATAACCATCAATATCGAAAAGAGCCATCCCTGGCATTAAAGAGCTTGCGGGTACTTGAGGAAGTGAGTTCCCGTCACGTATATTACTTTTCTTCCCTCCCAGTCTAGCATTCAAAACTAAATTAGCCTCAGGGAATACAGATATTATCTTCATAGCAAGTAGGTACACTTCCCCATAGTCTTTACGGGCAGTTTCAAACCTCCAGTTTTTAATATTTCCTTTAGATTGTCTTACAGATAAGCCTAAAGATTTAAGCTTTTCTTTCCCTATTTCATCATTACCATGCATTGAGATAAGGTGCATAGGATTTAAACCTCTTCTATCTGCACATAAAGTAATATTTATATTCCTTCTATTGGAATTACTTGTTTGTGGTCTATGGTGAGGGTAGTTTTTTGATAATCCAATATCAGAAAGTAATTTTTCTGCAGAACTTTCTGTATTGAAAGAAGAGAATATTTTCCCTAATGCATTTTTATCATGTACATATCCACCTATGCTTAACCCTTTACGTGGTGTGAATGGAATCGTCGGTATTTGGTACTTCAGAGAAAGAATATATTCATTTATACGTGATTCGTTTTGTGTTTTATGTGTAGCTATGACCCATATAGCATCTGCATGCTCTTGGTTGGATCTTTGAATAAAACCTAAAGTGGATTTCTTTTGACCTTTTGTATATATAGAAGTAGTACCTATTCGCCATCCTATGTCTTTTTTATACATCAGATAGTTTATATATAATTGTGGAGTTAATCCTAGACGATATACTGCAAAGTGTATATGCTCTCTAGTACTCGTTATAGTTTTTCCTTTTGTTGTTTCTATTTCTATTAAATCATTTTTATTTATTAATACTTTTTTATTTATAACTTTCGCTTCACGAAAGTCACTGCTTCCATAATTTGACAATACTAAGTCTCCCTTTTTTATATCTTCAATAGATTTTAAAGTATTGTCTGCCATCGTTATTTTTGTACCTTCTATTAGACACTGATCTGTGTCTCCCACAACGCAGATATTCTCACTTTTTCCTACTAAAAGTTTAGTCATTTCGTACTGGACTTCATTCGTATCCTGATACTCATCGATATGTACATACTGCCATCTATCCTGGTATTTGTTCTTAACTTCAGGGAATTTCCTCAAGATTAATACTGATTCTAGGAGTAGATCATCGAAGTCTAAACCTTTCTCTTTCTTGAGTCTTGCTTCATACCCACCCCAGACTAAAGCGACTATACTTTGTAGGCTACTTTGGACACCAGAACGATAGCTTTCAAGGGTTATGAAGTCTCCCTTTGCTTTGGAAATCATACTTTTAATTTTCCTCGGCTCGTGTTGTTTTGGGTCGATATCATGCTCTCTCATAATATCTTTTATGATTGAAATGGCATCACTTTCGTCTACTATAGCGAAGTGCTTGGTGAGACCTATAAGGTGGGCATTCTCTTTTATAATATGTACTCCTAAAGAGTGAAATGTCGAGACGAACGGTACACCAGTATGGTGCAGTGGTGTACTAATACCGTGAATTTTGTCTTCCAAGAGACTCATAACTCTATCTCGCATTTCTTTGGCTGCTTTGTTGGTAAATGTGACAGCTAGTATCGAGCTAGGATTTACTCCTTGATGGATGAGGTGGATTATCCTGTGTGTAATAGTCTTCGTCTTGCCTGCTCCCGCCCCTGCTACTATCAAAAGAGGCCCATCTGTATAAAGGACTGCCTCTTTTTGTTTATTATTTAATTGCTCAATGTATTGCATTTCCACATTGTAGCATTTTTAATTATTATTTTCTTCTGAATCATTTTTATATCTATTTTAGCTAAAATTTAAAAACGGTCATAGTATGACCGTTTTTAAATTAATTACTTTTTTATTTTATACTATTAATTTTTATATTACCAGTCATTAATTCTCTCTCTAGGTCTTTTTTATAATATGTTTTTGTTTCTTTTTTATCGCTATTTTTGTGAGTAATAATTAATTCAACTTTTGGCCTAAAAGAATTTAACCACTTGTCTTTTAGACTTTTTACTTCAAAATACCCACTTTCACTTTCAAACTTTGTACCTACTTTACATAAATCTTCTAACTTATAAACTTTATTATTGTCAGGTTTTGCAATAGGTTTATCTATTACATATTTTACTGGAGCTTCTTTGGTTTCTTTAGGAGCTTCAGGAACATTCTGGGAAGTAACAGTCTCTATTACTGGGGATACCTCTTCAACCTTTTTTTGTTCTTCAGTATTTTTTATTGTTTCTACTTTTGGTGTAGATTTTTTATCAGATAATAATGTTTCTATCTCATTACCGATTATTTGTAAATCATTTTCTGTTTTATTCCAACCTTTAATTCTTGAACTAGGAATCTTTTTTAAATCATTATATCTTTTCTTGCCATATTCTGATTTGAAATCATTTTCATCCAAAGTTATTATTCCTGATGAGGTTTGAATTTTTCTATTTATCATATCCATATCATCATGAAAATCTTTCTTTATCTTTTCCCTTTTTGCAAGTTCTTCGGGGGAAATAACTTTTGCACCTGATAGTATCTTCTCTAGTTCATTACCTATTATTTGTAAATCATTCTCTGATCTATATATACCTTTTCCTCTAGTGCCAGGTGCTGGAGGTATCTTTTCAAAATTTTTATATCTCTTTTTCCCATATGCAGATTTGAAATCACTTTCTCTTAGAGCGATAATACCAGCAGAAGCGATAATATTCCTATTGATCATATTTAAATCATCACGAGTATTATCATACTCTTCTTTTGACATTTCATTTACTACCTCTTCTTTCTTTTCCGCTTTTTCTACTATTGGTACGACAGGAGGTACAGGCTCAACTATAGTATTTTTTTCTTCTGGCACTTTTTTACCAGTTAAGGGTGCTACATTTTCATTTATTGGTTCTTTTTTACCACCATAAATTGCTGGTTCTAAATCTTTACGAGTATTGACTGGTATAAAGAATGGCATTTCAGTTGGCATCTTAGGACTAAAACTAGAGATAAATGTTTGTAGTTTGGTCTGAATTGTATCGCTAATATCTGTCAAACCTTCACCTGGAAGAGCACCGATAGCTCGTATGTGTTGTATACCATTTGCATCTACGGGTCCAACTTTTTGGAAAATTTCAATAACTTTTGCATGTGATACCATTTGGCCATTTGCATCTTGAGTAAATACTTGTTGCATTATCGGATCTGTACGATCGAAAATTATATTCCCATTTGTGTCTGCTGGTACAGGAATTCCTTGTCCACTAGCTGAACCAGCTCCATCAAGGTATACAATAGCCATCACTTCGTTATTTGCAGTTGCTGATGGTACGTCTACACTTACATCTCCACTGTATGATAAGTTTGGATCCATATGAGAAATATTTAAAATAGCATCTCCCTTCGGAGTCGCACCATTATGACCACCCCAGAAAGTAAGCTTTTCGTTTCCATCTACTATATCTGGTGTATCTTGATTTAAGAATGGAGCACCGTGATCATGATTGACTAACATACTTTGATGTGGGTGTGTTTTAAACCATTCTTGTGGATTTAAAATAGTTTTTTTAATAGAATCAATTGTTTTTTGGGCAGTATCAACTATTATCCCTTGTTGTCTTAATTGTTCAACATATGTTGGGTCTATTTTACCACTTGGAAGAAACTTTGGAATAGTATTACTTATTAGAACTTTACCATCACTACTTAATAAATTAATAGATCCATCTGGATTTGTTACAGGGACTGTACCTTCAGGAAACTTCATATTATGTCCATCAAAAACAAAGTTTACAGCATTACCTAAGTCCATATGAGATGGTGGATTGCCTATAGTCCAATCAAAAATTCGTCTGAATGGTGTTTGCATCACTGCATGGCTTCCATCTGGGTTTACAGTACTTTCACCTATTCCTTGAACAGCATCTCTAAAGTGACCTGCTATTTCTTGAATTGATCCACCAACTATAAAACCGATAGCAGCTGTTATACCCATTGTTTTAAATACACGCCATGCTTTATGTCTTCCAAAAGATTTGTCTTGACGGGTTATACCCTTTTCTCCACCTAGTAATGCGTCTTCTATTACTTTGACTTTTTCAGCTAGAGCTTGATTTAGATTCTTTCCATTCAACGCTCCTTTTAATTCATTCTCAAGCTTAGAATCCAATCCAAATTTAGCTTTTCCTAATAATATATTTAAATCTGTACTTTCTTTTTCTACTTCGCCTATGTTCGAGTATGAGATAAGATCTATCTTTTTCCTTGAGCTTAGAGACCTACGTGCATCTATCTCTGCGATACCTGTAAGAATATTTTCTAAATCTTCTTTTTTAATATCTTTTAATATATCATTTCCATCTTTATCTTTCTCAAACATTAAATTACGTAATTTCTGAGACAAATTCTTTGAACTTTCTATTGAATAACCAAATTCATCTAATTTCTTTCTCATCTTGTCACCTTTTTCCGTTACTCCACCCTCAGCATCTTTTAATCCGTTTATTCTTTTATCTTCTTCTATTCTATGACTTTGATCTAGACCAGTAAGGAGAGTAGAGATACCTACAGTAGTTGATAAAACTCCAAGACTGCCTATGGTATCTGCTATTTCACGATGTCCCATCACAACAGAGGCTGTATATGCTAAACCAATAGCAAGAGACGCAGACGCTGGGCTCACATATCTTCCTAATCCTGATCTTTTCATTTTATCAAGGGTATTATCTACCATATTAAAATGAGATTCTGTTTTCAAACTACTCTTTGCTTTACCTTGTAATACATCTAGATTATAATCTAGCTCTTCTAATTTTGCTCCGTGGGCAATTGCTAAACGAGCATTCTGTGCTATTTCAAAAAGGTTATCAGCATAAGAACTTGCACCTTTAAGTAATTCTTGATTTTTTAAAGTTTTTATTATTTCATCTTTCTTATTCATGAATGCTGCATCACTGATCTGGCTAGTAGCATACATATCAAGTAATGTTACGAAATCCTGTTTTGCTTTTACGGCTTCTTTGTCACTCATATCCAATAGCTTTTTTTCTTCCCCATCGATAAGAGCTCCATCATAGTCTGAGATAAGACGATCAGTCACAGCTTTCATCGTAGCATTATGAGATGCTTTATTATCATCTATTCTTCCTTTATATATATCACCACTATTCATTATTTCTTCACGAACTTTTTTGATCTCGATTTGTTTATAAACTGGTTCAAAGAAAGTATGCTTCCATAATCTCAAAAGAAAGCCTGCATTTTTGCTTGACTTTATCATATTTGCATCTACTGCACCCTCTACTTGTTTATTTACCAAGTCATCAGTATTAGCAATAATTATTTGCTCTTTTACTTTTTCTAGAAATTCATTCTTTTTATTCATTTTTTCTTCTGAAGATAGTTCGTCATTGATAGCAACATTTTCATCCTTTTTTGGTTTCATAGTCATAGTTTCCATATATAAAAAATTAAACTGATAAATATTAAATTAAGAAAGATATTCTTGTTTGAAAACTATAAGCTCTGAAGCTATCAGCTGAGTTAGATTTGGAATACTATCAGAACAGAATTTTTGCATTTCTTCATCTGATATATCAGAATCAATTAACTTATTAAATTTCTCAAGATTTTCTTCTGACAGATTATTTATAATAACCATATTGATAGTATCTTCAACTCTACTTAGTACATCTTTCTTTATCTGATCGACAACCCCCTTCTCTAAATTTGCAGGATACTTCTTCTCTTCAACTAAACGGTCTACATACATTTTTAAATCTAAAACTTGTTCACTATTTATTGTTGCTTTATTCATATGAAATATATTTATTTATAATTGTTTT
>CAIOXR010000088.1 GCA_903862375.1 uncultured bacterium | reverse complement strand
TATTATTAAGAGAACAATTGAAGAAGGCGCTATTGGTAAACCAATAAATTTTGATATGCTAAAGGATGCGATTACTGATAATGTCAGTAGATATTTATTCCAAGAAACAGCAAAAAAACCGATGGTGATACCTGTGGTGATTGGGGTCTAAAAAACAAAACAAAAGGCCGATTTGCTTCGCAAATCGGCCTTTTGATTTTATAGTGTGTCTTTGATAGTTAAAGTATATCTTATGGCAAATATCATCAATAATCCTAAAATATAAAAAATACCATATATGGGCATAAACATCATTAGAATAACAGCAATCAGTGGAGCAACAACGTACGCAAAAGAACCCACAAGTCTGTAAAAGTTTATAATGCTCAAGTTTTTATCATTAACCTGCTTGAAAAAATAGGTGTCATTCATGACCTCAACTATAGCAGCTCCAGTTCTTCCAACAAACAAAATAATTGTCCAAATTAGAATACTTCTATTGTGGACGAGCGGTATAATTGCAGTTGAAACCCCCATTAAAATATAACCCAGAGTAAGTAACTCTTTTTCGCCTAATTTTTTATCTGCCAAATAACCAAGCGGTATTTGAACAACAACGAATGGAATGAGTGCTATCGAAAAAATAATTCCACTTGTAACAAAATCAAAACCAACATAATGATTTAAATAAATTGTTCCGTAAATTACCATCCAAGAGTAAAAAAACTGCAACATAAAACCAGAGGTTATAATATTCTTAATGTTTTTGTTCGAGCTAATACTTTTAATTGTTTCAAACATATTAAATGTTGTATAATCCGGATCTTTAAAATCTTTTAGACTCGAGGTGATAATAAAGAGTATCGGTATCATAATCAGTGCAACAATTAAATAAATCATTCTGAATGAAAATTGTTCAACGATAATACCGGCAAGCCATGGGGAAAATAGCCAAGCAAGATTTAAACTCGTTAAATATGTACCCCTTATCCCACCCGTTACCATATCGGGAGAATTATGTTCAATAAAGATATCAAAATTAAAATATATAGCTGTAGATAAAGCTCCGGAAATCAGGAAACAAAACAGTACAAGAAAAGTACTGTGGAAAAATGCTAGCCCCAAAAAATTTATAAAATACAATATTGATAAATAAAGGGTAATTTTATAATTGCCAAACTTTTTTAATAATTTTGGTATATAAATTAAAGCCACCAAAGAAAAGACGGCATTGAGTGCAAAAATAAGCCCCACTGCCTGTTGTGTCGTAAGACTTTGAATAAAACTGGAATTAATATAAGCTGGTATAGAAGCCGTAAAAGCAAAAATAAAACTTAAAATATACAAAATAAATAATTTTGATTTTCTAAAATTTGAAAAATTTATGCTCATGTTTTTATTATACTATATTTTTATTTATTTTAATTGTCTCAATACACATAAACATTGGTATTTCCTTTCTAGCAACATCTTCAGCTTTTTGTCTTGGTCCATTTTGACTCTTTTTATTGGAAATCCATTCTTCAAGCTTTGAAACAACAAAATGATTCTCATTAAGCGCTCGGAAATATGACTGCAGTGGCCTATGAAAAGATTTGGTGTATTGTTTAAATTTTTGTATCTTTTCTCCGGGGTTCATATCAATATTAATATTTATTTCTGACAAATATTTCTCAACTTTTCTAAATTGAACTTTATTTTTAACATCATATCCCCAATC
>CAIOXR010000087.1 GCA_903862375.1 uncultured bacterium | reverse complement strand
TTTAAATGATTCTAATAATATTGAAAACAAGATTGATGGTGGAGAAGGTGAATTACTTAAATATTTTGAAAATGAAGAAAAAGAAATTACACGACTTCAATCTATTATTAAAGTTCAAGAAACAAAAATAAATGAAATGAAAAATATGGTGGATGAATTAAAAAAAGAAAATGAAAATATTATTTCACTTAATGATTCAAAGTTAAGTGATAAATCAGATGATAAGATAGATTAAATTGTAATAATTTTTCTAATTTCTTTTATTATACTTTCAGTATCAATTCCATAATATTTGGCAAGTTCTTCAGGATTACCTGATTGACCAAACATATCTTTAATCCCCATAAATTTTATTTTTGTTGGGTATGATTCACTCAAACATTCTGCAACTGCACTACCCATACCACCTATGATTTGATGGTCCTCTATGGTAATTATATTTTTAGTTTCTTTTGCTAGAGCTATTATAGCTTCAGTATCTAAAGGTTTAATACAAGAAAGATTCATAACTTTTATTTTTATTCCTTCTTCTTCAAGTTGTTTTGATGCTATTATCGTATTGTATAATAGTGGTCCTGTAGCGATTATGCCTACTTTAGCTAAGCCACTCTCAGGTTGCCAGACTATCTGAGCTTTTCCTATTTCAAATGGTGTCTCATTCGTAGTTATGAGTGGAGTATCGTTTCTTGTACATCTTAAGTAAGTAGGTTCTTTTGTTTTTGATATTGCAATAGTCATTTTCTTGGCTTCTATAGCATCACAAGGAGATAATACTACCATATTAGGTAATACTCTTGTCAATGCTATATCTTCTAAAGCTTGGTGGCTTCCACCATCAGGTCCTACAGAAAGTCCAGCATGAGAGCCGATTATCTTAACATTTTGATTATTATAGCAAACTGTTGTTCTTATCTGTTCCCAATTCCTTCCAGGATTGAATATCGCATAAGAAGATGCAAAAGGTACTTTCCCCATAGAAGCCATACCACTTGCGATACTTACTAAGTTCTGCTCTGCGATTCCAACTTCGATATAACGATTTGAGAATTTGTCTGCGAAAATATTCATTTTGGTTGATTCAAGTAAGTCAGCACAAAGACCTACCACTTCATCATTCTCAGTACCAGCTTGGAGTAATCCTTCACCGAAACCAAGACGAGTAGATTTCTTCTCTGTATCTTTATTGAAAATTTTTGTATTAAGTTTTAAATTTTGATTTAGCATATATTTTATTTTATTAAAGAATTAAAAATTAATATCATTTAATTCTTGTATTGCCATGTCTCTCTCTTCTTTATTGGGTGCTATTCCATGCCATTTATAATTCCCTTCCCATTTTGTAACCCCCTTACTTGGTACAGTCTTTGCTATTATCACATATGGCTTTTCATGTTCATTCTCAGCATTATAGATTGCATTATTTATTTCTTTAAAATCATTACCATCAATTGTCTCTCCATTCCAATCAAAAGATTTAAACTTGGACAGCAAGTCTCCCAAGGGCATCACTGTCTCAGTACTACCATCTATCTGAATATAATTCCTATCTACAATTAAGATTAAATTATTTAATTTTTCTTTTGATGCAAGCATTATCGCTTCCCAGTTTTGTCCTTCATTTAATTCACCGTCTCCTACTAAGCAATATATCTTTTTATTAATTCCATTATCAATCCTTGATGCAATCGCCATACCAATAGCTTGAGAAAGACCTTCACCTAAAGGGCCTGAAGAAGTTTCTATCATTGGTAAGAATTCACGATATGGGTGACCTTGCAGTCTAGAACCGAATTTACGAAGAGTATTTAATTCTTCTATTGGAAAGTAACCAGAGTGTGCCATAGTAGCATAAAGTACTGGACAGATATGACCATTCGATAATACAAGACGGTCTCGATCATTCCAATTTGGATTTTCGGGTTTATGTTTTAATGCAACTTTATATAGATAAGTAAAGATATCTGCCATACCTAAAGATCCTGCAGTATGTCCTGACTTAGCTTCACAGAGCATATTAATTATACTTTTGCGGATTTCGTTTGCTTGAATTTTTAATTCTTTAATTTTTTCATCTGTTATTGTTTCCATTGGATTATATTTATATTGCTAATATCTCTAAAGATTTTCTAACTCTTTCATAGTTTCTTTTATATCAAAACTTTTCATAAGTACACTTCCTGCTACCAACCTAGTCGCTCCAGCTTCTACAAGTAGTGGACCTGTATCTTCATTTACACTTCCGTCGACACTTATTATCAAATCAGGATATATTTTTTTAAGATTTATAATTTGATTAATAACTCTTTCATCAAATTTTTCACCTTGGAAACCTATATGCTCTATACCCATGCATTGTACGAAATCGATAGAGTTTATATATGAGAACAATTTTTCTATATCAGTTGTTGTATTAATAGCAATCCCAATTTCTATACTTTCTCTTGTGTATGGATCAATAGAATTTATAAAATCTTTTAATTCACTTTCATCTTCAGCTTCAAGGTGGAATATTATTCGTTTGGCTCCTAGGCGAACAAAGAAGTCGAACTGTTTAATGGCATCTTTGACCATAAGGTCAAATTCAAAGTCGAGATTCTCCCAGTAAGGCATTCCTTCTTCTTCTCCTAGTATAAGAGCTGTACTTTCCATATCATCTCTATTCATAGGCCAAGATGTAGACTGTACAAATTTACCATCACACATATCTATCTGTACAATATGTGCAATGTTTACAACATTTGCAATTTTTTGTCGTAGATCATTTATATTCTTTGCTAGTATTGCTGGTATAACTTCAATCATAAATTATTTTAAATTAATACTATTAATTAATAATACCATTTTCTTTTTGATTAATTTTATTTAATCTTCTAATGTGTCTTTCATCATTCGTAAAAGTTGTTTCTATAAATATTTTTACTGCTTCTTTTGCTTCATCTTCATTTATAAAGCGGGCACCTAGAGAAAGAATATTTGCATTATTGTGCTCTCTACCAAGTTTGACTATCTCAAGATTCCCACCGTAGTACTCTATCGCCCTTATACCAGTAACTTTATTCGCTGATATTTGTTCACCTTGTCCACTACCCCCTAGAATAATACCGAATGAATTTTCATTTATTGATACAGCTTCAGCTACAGGAATAATAAAATCAGGATAGTCATCATTGGTATCCAAATGAAAAGCTCCTTTATCTATAACTTCTAAATTTAAACTTTTTATATAATTTATTAATTTTTGTTTAAGTTCAAACCCAGCATGATCACTGCCAATATAAATTATCATATATATATTATAACAATAAGTTACAATTATTAGCAAATATACTAAAAAGTATAAATTGAAATATAATTTTTAAATTAATACAAAAAAGGTTATAATACACCTATGATTAATTTTCAAAAATATCATGGTGCTGGGAATGATTTTATTATGATTAATAATTTAGATAAAAGTGTATTTTTGACACCACAAGATATACAGCTATATTGTAATAGGAATTTTGGTATTGGAGCTGATGGTATTATCCTTTTAGAACCTAGTGATAAGACGGATTGTTTTATGAATTATTATAATTCAGATGGAACTATTGCTCAGATGTGTGGCAATGGGGCTAGATGTACTGCAAAGTTTTATTTAGAACAAACTAAAAATGATAAGATTTTACCTATTTCTATCAAGCTTGATACCCGTGCAGGTGTAAAGACTATTCAAATTAATCAAGATGATACTTACTCTGTTGATATGGGGGCACCTATTTTTGAAAGCCCAGACTTTCCTTCTACCATATACAATACCAATGAAAAAATGAGTATTTTGAGTATTGAAAATTATGATTTTAATTGTGTTTCCATGGGTAATCCTCATGCAGTAACTATTGTTTCTAATTTAAATAAAATCGATTTGAAAAATATTGGTCCAATTATAGAAAATAATAAAAATTTTCCAAATAAAATAAATGTTGAATTTGTAGAAAAAATCACGAATGATTACTATAGAGTGAAAGTTTGGGAGAGAGGTTGTGGTGTGACTTTAGCTTGTGGTACTGGTGCTTGCGCAGTATATTCTGTATTAAATAAAATTTCCCCTATGCAAAACTTTGACGAAGAAATAACCTTAGAATTCCCTGGTGGAAAACTTTACCTATCGCAAAACCACGAAGGATCTGTAGTCCTTCGTGGTGAAGCCTCATTTGTATTTAAGGGAGAAATTTAAATAAATTTTATTGTCCAGATGTAACAGATAATACTGCAACGACAATGGAAATACCAAAAAATAATAAAACTGCCTTCCATCCTGTAATTTTGTAGGCACCTGGGTAGGTAGCATTTTCTAATTCAATACTTTCTTTAGTTTGTTTTGAATTTAATAAATAAATAATTCCAAAAATAATTAATGTGATGAATATTATAATAGTACCTCCAAATATTGTCCAAACGAAAATATCATTATTGATTATATTATCAAACAAATTAGTAAAGATTAATAATACATTAAAAATTCCAAAAAATATAAAGAAGAATCCAAAAAAATTGTAAAAAATTAAAAATTTTGGATTTTTATTGGCACCAGAATTCATTATTGCTTTTTTTACTCTTAATGTACTCATTTTATTTGATAGATTTCCCTGTTTTGATTACATGATCTACAAGTGTGTATGTATACCCCATTTCATTATCATACCATCCAAGAACTTTTACTAGATTACCTCCCACAACGCGGGTCATTTCTAAATCTGCAATACAAGGATGACTTTCACCTAGTATGTCAGATGATACTAAATTATCTTCTGTAACAGCAAACAAATTGTGCCATCTAGGATTCTCAGAAGCCTTTTTCATAATTTCATTTACTTCTTCTTTTGTTGTATCTCTTTTAGCAATGAAAGTAACATCTACTATTGATCCTGCTGGAACTGGAACACGGATAGATATACCATCAAATAACCCTTTAAGTACTGGAAAAGCTTCTGTAACCGCTATAGCAGCACCTGTAGAGCTAGGAATTATGTTTTGAGCTGCTGCACGACCTTCACGAAGGTCTTTCTTGCTTGGGCCATCTACAAGGGCTTGTGTGGCTGTATAACCATGCACAGTGTTAAGAATTGCTTTCTCTATGCCTATAGCTTCATGCATTATGGCAATAAGAGGACTAGCAGCATTTGTAGTACAAGAAGCATTTGATGTAATATCACAAGTGCCAAACTTATCTTCATTTACTCCTAAAAGTATAGTTTCGCCATGAGTTGTACTTTCTCCACCTTTTGAAGGAGCTGAAATTACTACTTTTTTAGCACCACAATCTAAGTGGAACTTTGCTTTATCGAATGAAGTGAATAGACCTGTAGACTCTACAACAACATCTATATCCAAATCTTTCCATGGAAGTTTGGTTGTATCTTTCTCAGAAATATATTTAATAACTCTTCCATCAATTATTAAGTCAGTGTCTTTGGCTTCTATTTTATGATCCCAGTTTTTATAAACAGTATCATGACGAAGAAGATAAGAAAGACTACTTATAGAACCAAGGTCATTTATAGCTACTACTTCTATATCATTTCTTTCCCAAGAAATTTTTAAAAATGCACGACCAATTCTTCCAAAACCATTAATTGCAACACGAATTTTTTTATT
>CAIOXR010000086.1 GCA_903862375.1 uncultured bacterium | reverse complement strand
GTAATAATATCTTTATCAATATTTCTTAATAATTGTGACTTAATAAAATCTAACAACTGTTGATTTATCATAATGTATATATTATAACAAAAAAATACCTGTAAGGATATTTTTTTGATCTTTCATATTTTATTTATCTTTCCCTTAAAACATTTATTAAAATGTTCGGGCGACAAGTACAAGTATTACTTGTTTAGCCCGTGACATTGTTTAATATGTTGACTCATTGGGAAAAATCATTAGTATTATTATTCTCTGTTTTATCCGACATTCCACCCTCTATTGCACCACCACCTCTTAGGTGGATTTTTTGTTTCTAAACAATTTCTGTTGTTTCATTACCTCATTTGGTGTCTTCCATTTAAGTTTTTCTCTCGGAGTATTGTTGTATTTATCAACTATTTCCTGAATAAATTTATCCGAATAGTTCGCAATATCTTTTTTCTTTGGAATATACTTTCTAATGAAACGATTCATATTCTCTACTCCCGGCTTCTGCCATGGAGCATGAGGATCACAAAAGAATGTTCTAACTTTTAAATGAAAATGTAATCTATTTTCCTGTCCGTTATCAAAAGTAATTGAATGAGCCACAACAGAAGAAAGCATTTCTCTGAATGAAAGAAATGATGTATGCGGTTTCATATTTGGAACTCTTCTAATATCTCCATACATTGTTTTTGGATTATGAATTACTATTAATGCATATTTACTTCTTTTAGATACTACAGCATCTCCTTCATAGTCATATCGAGTTAGCTTTTTCCGCTTGGAAATATTGACTCTAAATGGGATTAACTCTCTTTTTGTTTTCTTTCCTCTTCTTCTTTTTCTTCCATATCTTTTATACGGCAAGTATTTACAATACTTCTGCCCATACATACTATACAGCCAATCATATATGGCTGTTTTTGACGAATACCAAGGTTTATTCTCCTGCTTCATTCTTCCTGATATTACCTGTGGAGGAAAACCTTGTTTTAATTTCTCAATTATGTATCTTTCGCATTCTTTATTTAAATGAATATCACTCCAGTTAAATCTTGCCTCGTGAGTACGCACGTATGCCTTGTGAGAAGCTTTCCTTGGATTATATATACCATCTACCGAATTATTTTTAATCTCACGAGAAACTGATGATGGATTTCTTTTCAGTGTTTTTGCGATATCACGACCGCTGTATTTCTTTCTAATTAGTATTGCAATTTCATTCCATTCACTTTTAGAAAAACGAGAAAACTTTTTTTGAAATCATAATTTTAATTATATAGTGGTGCAATACAAAACGGAAATTCGGTATCTATTTCAAGCTTGTAAACACCCTGAGAATCACCAACTTGTTCCTTGATTGTCGTTATTTTAATATTTTTATAGTTCCTTACTAGCCATCTTCCTAATATTTTTATTATATAAATCAATGCTATATTTATAATTAAAGGTATAATTATACCCCACTGTTGAAACAACACAGAAACAACTAAAAGAATTAATGATATTTGAAGATACCTACCAGTTATAAAACTAAAAATAAATCCACCTATTTTAAAAACCTCAGGAGGTATGTCATATTTAATAAGTCTTTTTTGTCGCTATTCATAAATTCCTAATCTGTAATTTTAATAGGGATAGTAACAAAACAATCTTTCCCTATCGAATTATCTGTGGCTATTAATTCTGTTGATCCTGTATTCAAAGATTTAACATTAATACTTCGCCCAACTAAAGGAGAAAGATATACTATATTTTTATCCTTAACAGACCAAGATACCTGGCTTTCCTTACCGTTAAAACCAGAAACCGATACAGACGAAGTTACACCATTTGATATTCCAAATCCCATAACATTTGCTTCTAGTTTACAATTTAGATTATCGTTTAATTTTAAAAATGATTCACAGCTTAAACCATTACTATAAGAACAAATAGAATTATTACACTTCATATTAAGACTATCGGAACTATTTATTAGTTGACTTATTGCTTCTCCTGTCTTTTTACTAGAATCGATTTTACATATCTGACCAGACCCTATCATTGATTCAGAATTATCAAGTTCTTCTTTCTTTATATCATCTTGAGTATTTCCTTGATTTAACATTAGAGAAATTCCTTTTTCATTATATTTAAAATTATAATCAGTAATTTTAATTCTAGAAACACAATTACTAGCTTCTTTTCCTGTAATTTCAATACTCATAGTTTCATTCACTATTCCAACATCAAATATTGGTGTTGGTTCATTTACTTTAACGACTTTTACTTTTGTTTTTTGACATGCGTTCGCCAGCTTAATAAAACAACTTAAATCACTACCACAATCAATTATTGATGTTTTTGTTGCAATAGCTGTCGTGACTTTCTTATCTTCTGTCTTCATAACTGGTTGAGATTCTTTATTAGTATTATTATCTTGATTCTGCTCTTGTTGAGGTATTACTGTTTCTTCTTGTTGTATTTGAGTTTGAGTATTCTTTTCTTGTTTTATTTCATTAACAGGTGCTAAATCTTTACTCTTTATCAAATCTTTAATTACAGGGATATCATTCCTAAAATAATAACCTAAAGCTCCTCCAGCTATTACAAATAAGGCGACTATAATAAATAGAATCTTTTTCCTTGAATGATTGATATTTTGAATCAAAATAGGATTATTCATGTTAGTAGAAGTAACTGGATTAATTACTGGATTAATTGTTGAACTAACAACAGGAGCATTAATAGCATTAAACCCCTCTTGTATATCCTTCTCAGCCCACCCACTTCCCAATAACTCCTTTGTAATAGTTTCTTTATCTACACCCTTTAGTAATTGTGACTTAATAAAATCTAACAATTGTTGATTTATCATAATGTATATATTCTAACATAAAAAATACCCGTAAGGGTATTTTTTATGTTTAAAACTTTCTATTTCTTCAACATATTTTTCTTATGTTCTTCTGTCTCAATAAAACCACATTGTTTATACTTCTTGCCAGAACCACAAGTACAAGGATCATTACGGCCGATTTTTGGAGTATCTCTCCTCTCTGGAGCATTACCTTCGTCGCTTGAACTTAAGACTAAAGTAGGTCTCTCTTCTATAACCTGCTCATTTGACCTTTCACTTTCAACATTCATAGTTGAGATAAGTGAAGAAACTTGTTCTTTAAAAATTATTTCCATTTCTTTGAATAATCTTAATCCTTCTTTCTTATACTCTATAAGCGGCTCCCTCTGCCCATACGCACGAAGGTTCACAGATGAACGAGTGTATTCCATAGTCTCTAAATGTTCAACCCAAAGGTTATCTGTAATATATAGAATTATCCGACGGACTGTTTCAAAGAATGTAGCATCCCCTACTTTTTCTCTTTTTTCTTTTATTATATCTAACAGTTTAGGATAATCTACAATAAGTTCATCTAAGAATACCTGTATCTTTTCATAATCACCTGTTAACATCGCACGTCTTCTACCATAAATAACATTACGTTGATGATTCATCACATTATCATACTCAAGAGTATGCTTACGAGAATCAAAATGGAATCCTTCTATTTTTGCTTGAGCTCCCTCTATAGCGTTCGATATAAAACGATTCTCAATCGGCTGATCTTCTGCAATTCCAAGCTTACCCATCATACTTTTCAAACGATCAGAACCAAAGATACGCATAAGATCGTCTTCTAGTGATACATAGAAAGCAGTTGCCCCCGGATCTCCTTGTCTTCCAGCACGACCACGAAGCTGATTATCTATACGACGAGCTTCATGACGCTCTGTACCCATGACAAATAATCCACCCAATTCTTTAACTTTAGTAAATTCTTCATCAGAGAATGGTACACCTCCAAGCTTAATATCAACTCCACGTCCTGCCATATTCGTAGCGACAGTCACAGCACCAAGGCGACCTGCATTCGCTATTATCTCACCTTCTCTCTCATGATTCTTCGCATTTAGAATTGTATGAGGTACACCTGCTTGTGTAAGATAAGCCGAAAGGAGCTCATTCTTCTCGATAGAGACCGTACCTATAAGTACAGGCTGACCTTTGGTATGAAGCTCTTTCACTTTCCCTGCTACGGCTAATAGCTTTGCTTTTTCTGTTTGATATATCAAGTCATTGTGATCTATTCTATTTATTTCTTTATTTGTTGGTACAACTATAACATTCAAACCATAGACTTTGAAAAACTCTTCTTTTGAAGTTTCAGCTGTTCCTGTCATACCTGAAAGCTTTTTATAAAATCTAAAATAATTCTGAAAAGTGATAGATGCCACTGCTCGTGTCTCTTTCTCTATCTTTACTCCTTCTTTAGCTTCTATAGCTTGGTGAAGCCCTTCACTCCAGCGTCGTCCTGGTTGCATACGTCCTGTAAATGCGTCAACAATTACAACTTCTCCATCTTTAACAACGTAATCTTTATTATTCTCATACAAAGCTCTGGCTTTCACAGCAGTCTCTAAGTGGTGTACGTATTTAATTCCTTTTTGTGTGTAAATATCTTTTATACCTAGTAAATCTTCTGCTCTTGTTATACCTGTATCTGTAAGCGAAATAGCACGTAGCTTTTCATCTACAGTATAATCTTCTTCAAGCTTTAAACTTTTCGCAATATCTGCAAACGTATAATACAAATCTTCAGAATCTTCAGCAGCTGAAGAAATGATAAGTGGAGTTCTAGACTCATCGATAAGGATAGAGTCGACTTCATCAACAATAGCAAAGTTATGCCCTCTTTGAACGACATCATCCATACCATTTGCTAAATTATCACGGAGGAAATCAAAACCAAATTCATTATTTGTTCCATAAGTTATATCACAAGCATAAGCTTCCTTACGAGAACATGGACGTAAAAATTCATATTGAACTTTGAATGAACTAATTTCTTTTTCTTCAATAGTTTCTTTATCTTTATGAGTTGGATCATATATGTAAGATTTGTTTTCAGAATTTACTACTGCTACACTTATACCAAGCATACTAAAGACAGGTCCCATCCACACAACATCACGACGAGAAAGATAATCATTCACAGTAACTATGTGTACACCAAGTCCTGTTAAAGAATTCAGATATGCAGGTAAAGTTGCCATCTGAGTTTTACCTTCACCTGTACGCATTTCAGCAATACTTCCAGAATGAAGTGCCAACCCACCTATAAGCTGGACATCATAATGTCTTTGATTGTAAACACGTGAAAATCCTTCTCTAACCAAAGCAAAAGCTTCAGGTAATATATCATCAAGACTTTTTCCAGCCTTTAATTCATCTTTAAATCTTTGAGTTTTAACTTTAAAATCATCATCAGAGATAAGCTTTATATTAGACTCAATCAGGTTAATCTTAGAGACTAAAGGTTTCCATTTATTAATTTGTCGGTTATTTTCACTACCGAATATGTTTTCTAATATACTCATACTTGTATTTTAGCACAAAAAGAAAATCCCCGATAGAGAGGGATTTTCTAAAATGAAATAAATGAATTACTTCTTTTTTCCTTTTGCTGCTACCTTTTTCTTAGGAGCTGCTTTTTTTGTTCCTGCTTTTTTTGCTTTTTTTGCTGCCATATATTTAAAAAATTAAATTATTTTTAAAAGATGTGTGACTTCACG
>CAIOXR010000085.1 GCA_903862375.1 uncultured bacterium | reverse complement strand
ATACCCTTTCAAATTACATACTTTGTCTAAAATCCAAGCAAGGGAAACTTTCACTTTATTGTGGGGCTCGGGAAAAGCTGGTAGATCCGGAAATTTTAATTTCAAATCAGAATAAGAAGATTAGTGCATTAGAAATTAAACTAGATAAGTATATTGATAATCATAATAAAGATTTATCTTCTGTTCCAAATATTTCTAGTATCCCAGTACCTCAAGATATAAAAAATAATATTTATCCTGTTGATCATCAAATTATTCAAGAAGAAAAGAAAATTGAAAAAGTTGAAGTATACCAAGAGGAATCATCAGGTAAAATACTAGGACGAATAGGTATAGGAGCTTTAGTTATAGGTATTGGCTTTTTTTTAAAGTATGCTTTCGATAATAATTGGATAGGGCCAGAGGGTAGAATATTTATAGGTATTTTAATTGGTATTATTTTAATAATTTTAGGTCAATATTTTCGTAAGAAGTATGAGATGTTTTCAGAGATTATGTTTGGTGGTGGTATAGCTGTATTATATTTATCATTATATGCAGCACATAACTTTTATAATCTAATAGATCCTTTTACTACAGGAGTATTAATGGTTATTGTTACTGGATTAACTTTTGTTTTTAGTTTTATTAATGAAGATAATAAACTCGCAGTTATAGCTGCTGTCGGTGGATTTGTGACACCATATATTATTGGAGCAACTGGTAATAATATGGTTGAAATTTTTTCTTATTTGACCATATTAAATATTGGAGTTCTTTCAGTTACTATTTTTAAGAAGTGGCCTGAGTTGGTTGCTCTTGCTATTGTTGGAACAGGAATTAATTTTTTAACATGGTTTATGCCTTATTACAAGGAAATATATTTGAATACTACTATGTTTTTTTTAATAATAACTTATATAATATTCTTTATTTCTAGTGTTTATCGAATTATTGTATATAAAATTAAATCCATAGAGGTAGATTACTTCCTTCTTATTACCAGTGCTTTTGGATTTTTTGGAATGTTTTATTCTCTTATGAAACCAAATCATGAGTCAATGCTTGGATTTTATACACTGATTTTATCTATTATATATATGATAGTTTCATATATTGTGAATAAACAAAATAGTGAAGATAAACCATTAAATATATTTATGCCTGGCATGGCTGTTGCTTTTCTTTCTATTGCTGTGCCTATTCAATTCTCTCAATCATCTATTGCGACTCTTTGGTTTGTTGAATCTTGCGTATTATTTCTGATTGCTTCATCTATGAAGAATAGAGGATTCCAAGTTATGGGTATATGTGTTTATGCTCTTGGTATGATAAATTTTTTTGGATGGAATAATAATGACATTTTATCATTAAACTTTACGCCATTTATGAATAAAGCTTTTGGTGTATTATTGGTAGCTATTATTTCTGCATATTTTATATCTTATATCTATAAAAGATTTGGTAGTATCACTATTGAAAATCAAAAACAAGGAATTACAGCATTTGTAATTATTGCAAATATAGTTACTTTATATGCATTTAGTACCCAAATAATATTTTATTATCGAGCACAAAATAACATTATTAAAGATAATTACAATAGACAAATTCAATTAAGTAAAGATGATAATTTCCGAGGTATTTATGATAATTCTAATTTTAGCATGATTAACAGTAGTCATTTAGTAGAAGAGACCACAAATAGAAATAAATCAAATACAAGTTTATCTATTTTCTGGGCTATATATGCTGCAATTCTAACAGCAGTAGGGTTTATTAAAAAAAGTTCAAGTTTAAGGTATTTGGGATTAGTGTTATTTATCCTAACCGCTATTCAAATATTTATTGATGTATGGAGTCTTGGTTCACTTTACAGAATAGTATCTTTTGTCGGTCTTGGTGTGATTGCCCTTACTGCTTCATTTTTCTATTCAAAGTATAAAGATCATTTAAAAACAGTGTAAACTTTAGTTTTATCCCAAAGACTATTATAAAAATAAAATTATTAAATCTATATTTATTGTAAACGATTTAAAATTTTAAATAATGAAGCTCCAAACATAGGAGCTACTGTAATATCAAAAATCTTTCCGCCAGTTCTTTTATCGTAACCACGGGGAATAGTATTAGTCATTGCTATTTTTGTGAAAGGGTAACAGTAAAATAACTTATTTCTCCATCCTGGCGTTAAAACTGGATGTGTGGCTAATAGGAAAACTGATTTAGCTGTTAGTCTTTGAAGCATTTGGCCTGTGTCGTTGGCTGTACTTCCAGATGCTACTTCGTCTTCTATCATTATGATAATCATGTTTTTTACAAGTTCTGGATTTATATAATATATTTCTTGAAATTTATAATAATCCCTGAATTCATTTACTAGATTATCTCTTTCCTCTATTTTTTCTTCCACAATTGATGTTTTATCATTAATGGCTCTGTGTTTAAGGTTAAATAGAACAGGACAGTGAAGCAAATTTGCAAGATTGACAGCTCTAGGAATAGAACCAGCATCTGGGGCATAAATTTTTATAAGGTGATGATCTTCATGTGGAACAAAAGTTTGTATTGTTGTTGCAAATAAAGATGATGGATCTATTTCATGGAATTTAATTCCATATTCAATGCATGCATTTTCCATAGCATTAGAGTGAGGGGTAGCTACCATAAGTTCATTAACACCACAACAGCTTAAAAGATGAATAGTTTTTCTTAATCTTTGTACTTCGTCTTGTTTAACGATTTTTTTTGACCATTTTTCTTTTTTGTCTTCTGTCATCATAGGATCTTGTCTACGATTCCATAAGAATGGAAATACTGCGATAATATATGTTGCCCCATATTGATGTTTGCAAGCCCAAATTAAATCAATTGCTTCATCTAGCATTTCTTGAGAGAATACACTTTGATATAAAACTACTGTTTTTCCTTTAATTTTTGAGTGATTTACAATACGATTATCAAGTTCTCCATCTGGGTACTTGTTAATTGTGATATGGTCAAATTGGCATCTTGATCCAAATAATTCACTCAATTCATCTAGGATTTTTAGACCTAGTTCATGGTTACCTTGTCCGCTTAAAAAAACGACATCTGTTTTTTGCATAATTAGTATTTTAAATATTAAAAATTAAATTTTAGACTGATTAATTAATTTACTTTTACTTAGTAGAGTATAATTAATATTTGATTTATTATCAAGTATACATAAGGTAACAGGCTTTCAGAATAATAAAAAATCTGTTATATTTTCATTATGTCACTATCAATCGGAATTGTGGGATTACCTAATGTCGGGAAATCGACTCTGTTTAACGCTCTTACAAAGAAGGGTGTTTCTTGCGAGAATTATCCATTCTGTACTATAGATCCGTCTGTGGGGGTTGTTGCTGTGCCTGATGAACGCATATGGAAGCTATCAGAATTTTCTAAATCAGCAAAAACCATCCCAGCTGTTATAGAATTCGTAGATATTGCAGGTCTTGTAAAAGGAGCATCTGAAGGTGAGGGTCTTGGGAATAAATTCTTAGCCAATATTCGTGAGGTAGATGCGATACTTGAAATGGTTAGAATTTTCCCGTTGAAGAATGATAAAGGAGATGAGATACTTCATGTGATGGGAGATATAGATCCACTTCGTGATATCGAAATAATAAACTTAGAACTTATACTGGCTGACTTGGAGACTGTCATAAAAAGGAAAAATAATATTGCAAAAGAAATAAGAAGAGGCGATAAAGAATTCATAATTGAAGATGAAGCTTTGAATAAACTTATTCCAGTATTAGAAGCTGGCAAACTTGCAAATACTATAGACTTTACAGAAAAAGAAATTGAGAAAGTAAAACAATTAAATTTACTTACGATGAAGCCATTTATTTATGGATTGAATAAAAGAGCAGGAGCTGAGAATCTAGATACTGCCAATCCTGAAATATTTAAAGAACTTACCAACTATATAGAAAGTATAGGGTCTCGTTATGTTGTAATAGATGCAAAAGTAGAAGATGAGCTTAAAGATTTTGAAGGAGAAGAAAAAGAAATGTTTCGTAAAGAACTCGGTGGGGAAGATGACGGTATCAATAGTCTTATAACAGAAGGCTATAAACTTCTAGGCCTAGATACATACTTTACTACAGGAGAAGATGAGACAAGGGCTTGGACTATAAAGAAGGGTAGTACTGCACCAGTTGCTGGTATGGCTATACATACTGATTTTAAAGATAAATTTATTCGTGCAGAAGTTGTATATTGGAGCGATTTACTATCTGCTGGAAGTTATGGTGAAGCACGATCAAAAGGTAAAGTCAGAACAGAAGGTAAAGAGTACATAGTGAAGAATGGCGATGTGATTGAATTCAAGATTTAATAATCTTTAATTCAATCATCCTGAGTATACGAAGGGTTAATGAAATTTAATAATTTTAAACTCGGGGATGTTGAGCATAGTGAAGTATAGGTAGAGTTTAGATTTAATAATATATATGAAAACAGATTGGCAAAAAGCAAAAAAAATTTTAATGAATGATGGTATTGTTGTACTTCCTACTGATACACTTTATGGGTTAGTTGCAAGTGTATATTCAAAAAAAGCTATAGATAAAATTTATAGAATAAAAGAAAGGGATAAAAGTAAAGCTCTCATAGTTTTGATATATTCTTTAAAAGATTTGGAAAATTTTAATGTTAAAATAAATAAGGGGTTGGCCAAGATTTTGAAAAAATTTTGGCCAGGAGAAGTTAGTGTATTACTATCTTGTAAAAATTCTAAATTTATATATATCCATAGGGGTACAAAAGAAATAGCCTTTCGAATGATTGGAAAAGAAAATATTAATTTATATAGTTTATTAAAGAAAGTTGGTCCGATCGTAGCACCAAGTGCCAATAAAGAATGTTTTACTCCCGCAGAAACAATTAAAGAGGCGAAGTCATATTTTTATAATGATGTAGATTTATATATAAATGCTGGTAAGAAAACAGGAGATCCATCCACTCTCATAAGGATAAAATATAATAATATAGAAGTTTTAAGACAGGGAAAAATTAAAGTAAATTAATATTATTTTTTATTTTTAATTTCTTGATGTTGTTTTTTAAGTTCCATGACTTCTTGGATTAGTTTTCCCATCGTATTCTCAATTCTTGAGAGTATTTCATCATCAGCCTTTTCATCTTTTTCACTTTTCTCATCATCTTCTTGAATATCTTCTACATCTTCTTGGATTTCATCCACATCTTTTTGAATATCTTCTACATCTTCTTGGATTTCATCCACATCTTTTTGAATTTCTTCTACATCTTCTTGAATCTCATCTACATCTCGAGCAACAGCATAAAGCTTTCTTGCTTGACGATTAACAGACATTTGGATAAATATTGATAAATATATTGCTTCAAGTGATACTATTGTGGTGACAATTAATAATATCTTTTCAAACGATATTCCAAAAAAATAGAGGAGAAAAGATACTATAAATAATATTGTATGTATGATTAGTGATTTAGTAGAGCCAATAAAATGAGTGGCTTTTATGGCCACTTTTTCTATTTTATCTATTAATTTTAATTTTAAATTATTTATCATATACTCTTTATTATACACTATATTTCTGATATAATAAAACATATGGAACCAATTACAAATAATTCAAAACAATTAAGCTTTATTAAGGTATCTATTATTGTTGCTATTGTCATAGTTATGAATTTGTTTTTTAATTATGTGGTTTCTTTGGTATACAAAGAGCCAGTGTTGGATAACTATATTAAACCTACACAAATTCTTGAAGCTATAAATACCAAAGATAAGTGTATAGCAGTTGGTGGTCAGTGGAGTGAGAATGCTTACCCTGATCCTGCTCTAAAAGGTAAAACTCAGATTGATGGTTACTGTAATGAAAATTATACTAAACAATTAAATTATGATAATGCACGTAAAATATTTGAAAAGAAAGTTTTCATCACTTTAATTATACTTGGCATTCTCTCTCTTATCTGTGCTGGCTTTATAAATATATATATACTTTCTGTTGCATTTGCTTGGGGTGGAGTCTTGTCATTGATAATTGCTTCCATACGGTATTGGTCGCAAGCAGATAATCTTGCAAAAGTAGTGATACTCGCACTTGCACTAGGAATACTTATCTGGTTAGCAATAAAGAAATTTAATAAATAATTATATGAAAAATTACGATCACAAAAAAATAGAAAAGAAATGGCAGAAAGACTGGAAAGAAACTGAAATTTATAAAACTTTAAATTCAAGTAAAAATAAGAAAATGTATGTTCTTGATATGTTTCCTTATCCATCAGGTGTGGGACTCCATGTTGGGCATCCTCGTGGTTATATAGGAAGTGATGTGTATGCTCGTATGAAGAGGATGGGGGGCTATAATGTTCTTCATCCTATGGGTTATGATGCTTTTGGTTTGCCTGCAGAGCAATATGCTCTACAACATAAAATTCATCCAAAGAAAGCCGTAGAAGAGAATGTAAAGACCTTCGAGCGCCAGCTCTCAATTATAGGATTATCATATGATTGGTCTCGAAAGGTGAATACTACAGACCCAAAATATTATAAATGGACTCAATGGATTTTCCTTGAAATTTATAACTCTTGGTATGATAATAAGAAAGGTAAAGCTCGTAAAATTGATGAGCTTGTTTCTATCTTTGAAAAAACTGGGAACAAAAATATAAATGCATCTTGTAGTAATGATATAAGTGTTTTCACTGCTAAAAATTGGAAAGATTTCTCTAAGAAAGAAAAGCAAGATATTCTCATGAAATATCGCTTAGCATATGAGGGATATAGTGAAGTAAATTGGTGTCCACAAATGGGTACAGTATTGGCAAATGATGAGATTACTACTGATGTAAAAGGTGATATAGTTTCAGAGCGTGGAGGATATCCAGTAGAAAAAAAGTCTATGCGACAGTGGTTTATGCGGATTACAGCTTATGCTGATAGACTCATCTCAGGCCTTGATAGATTAGAATGGAGTTCTCATATAAAAGAAATTCAGAAGAATTGGATAGGAAAAAGTGAAGGTGCTTTATTAAAATTCCCTGTAAAAAATATAGGTGGAGAAATAGAAGTTTTTACAACTCGCATTGATACTATTTTCTCAGGAACTTTTTTAATTCTTTCACCTGAGCATCAATTCATTAATAAAAATAAAATTAACATTGAAAATTTCTCAGAATTTGAAAAATATTTAGAAATAGTTAAGAATAAAACCGAAGAAGAAAGAATAGATAAAAATAACAAAACAGGCATAGAATTAAAAGGTATAAAAGTAATTAATCCAGCAACTGGTTTTGAAATTCCAGTATGGGTGTCTGATTTTGTAATTGCCTCATATGGTACAGGTGCAGTTTTTGCAGATGCTCACGATAAAAGAGATTTTGATATGGCAAAAAAATATAATATTCCTTTGTGTGTTTCCATTAAACCACAAGATAATAGTCTCTTTGAAAAAATTAAAAATTTTGAAGAATGTTTTGAAGAAGAGGGAATTTTATTTAATTCAGGAACATTTGATGGTTTAACATCGAAAGAAGCCCGATCAAAAATAACAGAATGGTTAGCTTCTAAAAAACTTGCTTCTAAGACTATTAAATATAAAATGCGAGATGCTGTCTTTGCTCGTCAAAGATATTGGGGTGAACCTATACCACTTAAACACGATAAAGATGGAATAATTTCTGATTTAAAATTAAAAAATTTACCTTTAGAATTACCAAATGTTAAGTCGTATGAAATTATGGGAACAGGAGAATCTCCATTAGCAGGAGTTAAGTCTTGGGTAAAAGAAGGTTATGAAACGAATACAATGCCAGGGTGGGCAGGTAGTTCATGGTATTTTATAAGATATATGGACCCAACGAATAATAAAGAATTTGCTTCAAAAAAAGCTATAGATTATTGGAATCAAGTCGATATGTATGTAGGTGGTGCTGAACATGCCACTGGTCATTTATTATATTCTCGTTTTTGGAATAATTTCCTTTATGATATGGGTTATATATCATTTAAAGAACCATTTAAAAAAATGAAAAATATAGGAATGGTACTTGCCACAGATGGACGTAAGATGAGTAAGAGGTGGAATAATGTTGTAAACCCAGATGATATAGTTTCAAATTATGGTGCAGATACATTAAGGGTTTATGAAATGTTTATGGGTCCATTTGATCAAAGTTTACCTTGGTCTACAGAAAGTATTATAGGGTCAAGAAGGTTTTTGGATAAAGTTTTTAGACTTCAGAATAAAATTTCTAATAAAAATAGTAATATTGAAATAGAAAAAGTTTTTCATAAAACAATTAAAAAGGTTTCTGAAGATATTGAGAATTTTTCGTTTAACACAGCAATTTCATCTATGATGGTTCTTGTGAATGAAATGGAAAAAAATGAAAATATTAATAAAAAAGATTTCAAAATGTTTCTACAAATTTTAGCTCCATTTGCTCCTCACATAACAGAAGAAATTTGGCAAAATCTTGGAGAAAAGAGATCAATTCATACAAGTTCTTGGCCTAAGTATGATAAGAAAAAGATAATTGATGATATGATAAAGATTGCAATTCAAGTGAATGGAAAAGTTCGTTCAGAAATAGATATAAATAAAGATATTTCAGAAGAAAAAATAAAGAAGATCGTTATAAATGACAAGAATGTAGTTGCATGGATAGAGAATAAATTAATTAAAAGGATTATTTATGTGAAAGGTAGAATCGTGAATATTGTTGTCTAGTATTATTTGTTTTTATTAAGTATAATATATTTATTAATAATCATTATAAAAATCATGGAATCAAAAAGAATAGAGTTTTTCAATAAATTATCGTTTTTTATATTACTAGCAACAATCTTTCTGTCATTATTTTTCTTTATTCCTTATGTTCCTGTGACTTTAGAAGCAAGTAAAGGGTTTTTACTTTCTATAGGTATTACATTGTCAGTATTCTTTTGGTTAATTGCAAGACTAGGTGAAGGTAAGTTTAAAGTGCCCAAAGACAGACTAATAATATTTGCAGGAATAATACCATTTGTATTTTTAATATCATCTTTTTTTTCATCTTCGTTGTATATATCACTATTTGGTAATGGTTTTGAAATGGGGACTTTTGGATCAATGTTAATTCTTTGTGTTATATTTTTCTTATCTGCAATGTTTTTCCAAACGGAAAAACGCTTGTGGTATTTTTTTAAAATATTATTTTTAGATGCTATAATTTTGTCTGTTTTTGAATTATTAAATATATTTATTGGTTTTGATCATTTTTTCCCTGGTTTATTACAAAGTATATCTTCTGGTAATCTAGTGGGAAGTTGGAACAATTTTGCATTATTATTTGGATTAATAATTTTATTATCATTATTTAGTATTGAATTTTTGAAAGTAAAAAAGTTATATTCTGTGGCTCAATATTTTTTACTTTTATCGGGATTATTATTTTTAATAGTAATTAATAATCCTTTAGTTTGGTTATTGGTTGGGATATTTTCAATAATAATATTTGTTTATAGTGTTTCGATACAGCAAGCAGGAATTAAAGTTGTTCATGGTGGTGGAGATACCAAAAGATTTCCTTTCGTGTCTCTTATTGTCGTTTTTATATGTTTTTCTTTTATTGTTGGTAGTAATTCTTTAGGTTCACTAATATCAAGATACGTTAATCTTCAAAATTCAGAAGTACGTCCTTCTATAGTTACCACAGGTCATATCGCATTTAAATCAATTAGGCATAACCCATTTTTTGGAACAGGTCCGAATACTTTTGGTATTGATTGGGCATTATGGCAGCCTAAAGATATAGCTCAGACTGTATTTTGGAATTCTGATTTTTCGAATGGTTATAGCACGATGGCCACATTTATTGTAACCACAGGTATTTTAGGACTATTATCTTGGATTTTATTTTTTGTTATCTTTGTTATAAGAGGAATACAATCACTTCGTGTCGCATTAAAAGATCCACTTTCTAATTATTTTATACTTACCACATTTATGATGTCGATATACTGTTGGATTACGTTTATTATATATACACCAAATATATTAATATTAATGTTAGCCTTTTTATCAAGTGGTACCTTAGTTGGTATATTAGTATTTAAGAATGTTATAGAAATAAAAGAGTTTTCATTTTTGAATGACCCTAGAAATAGTTTTTTTGCTATTTTTTCATTAATGGTACTTATGATGGCGACACTATTCGTGTCATATTTATATATAGAAAAATTTACATCTGTAATATATTTTTCTAAAGGTTTAAATACAAATAATACTATGGAGTCACTTAATCATTCTGAAAAAATGATTATAAATGCAATTTCTTTAGATAAAAATGATACATATTATCGTACTTTATCTCAAATTTATATAGCTGAAATAGGAGTATTAGTAGCAGATAATAAGTTATCCCAAGAAACACTTAAATCAAATTTACAACAATTAATTAATTTTGCTCAGAGTTCTGGATCATTAGCTGTAACTCAGAATCCAAAACATTACCTAAATTATCTTAATTTAGGTAATGTTTACGCTTCATTAGTACCACTTTCTGTCGATGGTAGTTATGAGAGTGCCAATACTTCTTATAATAATGCACAAAAATTAGCTCCAAATAATCCTTCTATAATTCTAGCAAAAGCTCAACTAGAAGTAGTAAAAAAGAATAATGATTCTGCTAGGAAGTTAATACAACAGGCTCTTGATATTAAGTCTAATTACACAGATGCTTTGTTTTTATTGGCCCAAATTGAAACAAGTGAAGGAAATACATCAGCAGCTATAAAACAAGTTGAACGTGCCACCCAATTAGATCCGACAGATGCAACGATTTTCTTTAGATTAGGGTTGTTACGTTACAATAATTCAGAATATGAAAATGCTGTAAGTGCTTTTGAACGAGCCGTTATTCTGGATAATACTTATTTAAAAGCTAGGTATTTCTTGGGCTTATCTTATCAAAAAGCTGGACGTACTGATAGTGCACTAGAACAATATAATATTTTAGATAAAGTTATACCTAACAATGATGATGTTAAAAAAGCCATTGAATCATTATCTAATACTCCTGTAGTTGATACTGTAATAAAAAATAATGATAAAGCTAAAACAATAATTAATTCGAAAATTATGAAAGATACAGTATCCTTACCAACTAAAACTCAGTAGAAGTCTGATTAATGCCTAAAAAAATTATTACATTCTTTAATAGAGAATTTAATGGGATAAACGAAGCCGCCTTATTGCTTGGCGGTTTCGCTTTATTATCACAGATTCTTGGACTTATACGTGATCGTATACTTGCAAGTTATATTGGACCAGGACCAGTACTTGATATTTACTATGCTGCGTTTAGAATTCCTGATTTTCTGTATATTTCTATTGCTTCTCTTGCTTCAGTTACGGTACTTTTACCATTTTTGATTAATAAAGTTAAAGAGGATGATAATAATCATAACGCTAAAGAATTTTTGAATAACGTATTTAGTGCTTATATTTTTTTTATGATTATCTCATGTATAATTATTGCAATTCTTATGCCATACTTAGCTTCATATATTGCACCAGGATTTTCTGAATCTCAAATATCTTCTTTGATAATGACTAGTCGTATCATGCTTCTTTCTCCTATATTTATCGGATTTTCAAACTTAATTGGATCCGTTACTCAATTGTTTAAAAATTTTTTTGTATTTTCTTTATCTCCAATTTTTTATAATTTAGGAATTTTATTTGGTATTTTATATTTATATCCTATTTTTGGTGTTTATGGTTTAGCTTATGGAGTAATAATAGGAGCTGTAATGCATTTATGTATTCAAATACCAAGTGTGATAAACCATGGTTTATTTCCTAAGTTGATATTTAAAATAAAATGGAAGGAAATCATTGAAGTTATGAAATTATCTTTGCCTCGAACATTAGCATTATCGTGTAATAGTTTGGCATTTATTGTACTTATTTCTATGGCTTCAACTCTTAAACAAGGATCAATATCTCTTTTTACTTTTTCTTATAATCTCCAGTCTGTTCCAGTGGGTATAATTGGAATTTCATATTCAGTTGCAGCATTTCCTGTCTTGGCTAAAGCATTTTCAGCTAATGATATGGATAAATTTATTAATTCTATTTTAGGTACAGCCCGTCAAATAATATTTTGGTCATTACCTATTATTGCACTTATAGTGGTTTTACGTGCACAAATCGTACGTGTGATACTTGGTTCTAATGCTTTTTCATGGGCTGATACTAGGTTAACTGCTGCCTCGATTGCTTTATTTATTATCTCACTTGTATCTCAAAGTTTAGTTTTATTATTTGTTAGAGGTTATTATGCGGCGTCAAATACTAGAAAACCATTATTTGTGAATATTTTTTCTTCATTTATGGTAATTATTTTTGCATTATTAATTTTACAAACTTTTAAGTACTATCCAAACGTTTTAAATTTATTGGAAATAATTTTACGAGTGAAAAATGTGTCTGGAACTATCATGCTTAGTTTGCCTATCGCTTATGCATTAGGATCACTTATGAATTTCTTTTTAATTTGGTATTTATTTAAAAAAGATTATTTAAAAAATAGTAGATTATTGCTTATAAAGACATTTACGGAAAGTTTTATAGGGGCACTTACTATGGGCATCTTTGCGTATATTTCACTTAATTTTTTTAGTACCATTTTTACCCTTGATTCATTTATCGGTATTTTGTCTCAAGGATTTATTTCAGGAATCATAGGTATAATTTTTGGATTATTTGTTTTATATATTTTAAAAAATAATGAATTATTATCAGTCACAAAAGCATTAACTAATAAATTCTGGCGTAAAAATGTTGTAGTTCCAGAACAAACAGAATTATAGTCCTTTCATTTTAAGGTTTTTTTTGCTAATATAACAATATGGATATTAAATCTATAAGAAATTTTTCAATTATTGCTCATATAGACCATGGAAAAAGTACTTTGGCAGATAGAATGCTTGAAGTTACTGGTACTATTGAAAAGCGTAAAATGAAAGATCAAGTACTTGATTCTATGGAACTTGAAAGAGAGCGTGGGATTACAATTAAAATGCAACCAGTAAGAATGTTGTGGCACTCTAAAGATCTTAATAGGGGTGAAGGTCAAGGAAATTATATTTTAAATCTAATAGATACACCTGGTCATATAGACTTCTCTTATGAAGTATCTCGAGCTTTAAAGGCTGTAGAAGGCTCTATATTGCTTGTAGACGCTACTCAAGGGGTTCAGGCTCAAACACTTACTACATTGCAACTGGCTCGTGATTTAGGATTAGTCATTATTCCTGTTATTTCGAAGATTGATTCACCACTTGCAAGAATAGATGAAGTGAAAATGGAAGTAGCATTACTCCTAGATATTGATCCTGATACTATTATGATGGTTTCTGGAAGAACAGGAGAAGGTGTTTCAAATTTACTTGAAGAAATAGTAAAAAGAATTCCATCACCAAAAGAATTTGAACAAAATATCACTAAACCTGATCAAGCTAGGGCTTTAGTTTTTGATTTTAAATATGACAATCATCGAGGAGTTATTGTTTATGTTCGTGTGGTTGAAGGTGAATTTAAAAAAGGTGAATCTTTACTTTTTGCTGTTTCTTCTGAAAAATTTATTTGTCTTGAGGTAGGAACATTTTCTCCTGAAGAAGTTGCAAGAGAAAAAATTGGTACAGGGGAGATTGGTTATATTGTTACAGGTATTAAAAAGCCTGGAATTGCATCTGTTGGAGATACTATTACTTATACTAAAAAACCAGCTCCTGCTTTATCTGGGTATATGAATCCAAAACCTGTAGTTTGGGCATCAGTTTATCCTGAGAGTCAAGATGATTTTCCAAATTTAAAACAAGCATTGAGCCGTCTTCGTCTGTCGGATTCATCTTTTTCTTACGAAGAAGAATCTTCAGGTAGTTTAGGCAGGGGGTATAGGTGTGGTTTTTTAGGAATGTTACATTTGGAAATAATTGCTGAAAGATTAAATAGAGAATTTGATCTTGAGCTTATAGTAACTATGCCTTCTATTACTTATAAGGTTATTCTTAGAAATAATAAAGAAGAGACGATATATTCACCACATTTATTTCCTGATGATGGTACTATGTTGAAAATATTTGAGCCTTGGGTAAATGTAAAAATAATTACACCATCTATCTATACTAGCTTTTTGATGCCATTCTTATATGAACATGAAGGTATTATTAAAAATACTGAAAATTTTGGAGATAATAGATCATCTATTGATCTTGAAATGCCACTTCGTGAACTTATGAGAAACTTTTTTGACGATATGAAAAGTTTAACTTCAGGCTACGCGTCAATATCTTATGAGATAGGAGATTATAAAGAAGCCGATGTTGTTCGTATGGATATAATAGTTGCAAATGAAGTAATGCCAGCATTCTCGAGAGTTGTTTCAAGAAGGAGGGTGGAAGATGAAGCAAAATATCAAGTAGAGAAATTACAAAAAATTATTCCTAGACAACAATTTGCTTTTAAGATTCAAGCCAAAGCGTTGGGTAGAATAATTTCTTCTGAAGCTGTTTCAGCTTTTAGAAAAGATGTTCTTATGCATGGTAGTAAAGTAGTAGGTGGAGGCGATGTAAGTCGTAAAAAGAAATTACTTGAGAAACAGAAAAAAGGTAAAAAGAGAATGCAATCTAACGCAAAAATAAACATTTCCCATGATGTTTTTTTAAAGATGATGCGAAGTAGTAATGATAAGTAATTATTTTAAGAATGCAGATGCTGAATAAAGTAAAATCATACTAATTATTACGAGTATGGAAACTACAGCAAATATTCTTTCTATTCTTTTTTTATTTTTTTGACCGAAAAACATGATATAATAATAGCATTAAAAATGATAGAATTCAATAAGAAAAAAAATAATAATTTTTTATACTCACCTTTTATACTTTTTGTATTGTTTTGTTTTTTAATATTATTTATATATAATATGGTTGGATTAGTTAAAAAAGAAAGAGAAACTACTAAAAAAAGAGATTTAATGTTATCAAACATTGAGACTTTGCGTAATAGGGAAAAAGTATTAAATAGTGAAATAGAAAAATTAAAAACAGAAGAAGGTGTAGAGGAAATCATAAGAGATAAATACCAAGTTGTCAAAGAAGGGGAGAAGATGGTAGTGATAGTTGATGAAAATAAAGAAGTGATTACTTTAGTTGAAAAAGATATGAAGCATGGTTTTGTTAATTGGTTTAAATCATTTTTTAAACAATGATTTGCAGGTATGGTATAGTGGCAGAATGCGACCTTCCCAAGGTTGAGACGCGGGTTCGATTCCCGCTACCCGCACATTGACTTAAAATTAGTTTTATTGACTTGTATGCATATCGTGTCAATATTTGCATAATTTATTAGTATGATATACTAGATATGTTTTTAATTATTAATTAATTTTCATGTTGCCTAAAAGTTGATATGAATATGATCGTATATTATCAAATTTATATTTGATAATTTTACAGAATAAAATATTATGAATAAAGTCAAAGTATATAGTACCCCCACATGTCATTTTTGTCATATGGCTAAAGATTTTTTTAAAGAGAAAGGAGTAATTTTTGAAGACTATGATGTTTCTACTGATTTAGCTAAAAGAAAAGAAATGCTTGAACTAACAGGTCAGATGGGAGTCCCAGTAATTGTTATTGAAGGAAGTAATCCTATAGTTGGATTTAATAAACCAAAAATAGTTGAAATACTTGGAATAAAAGAGTAGTTTTTTATACAAGAATAGGTTATTATAAAAACACCATTACTGGTGTTTTTATTTGCCCTCGTAGTTCAATGGATAGAACAGTCCCGTCCTAAGGGATAGATGCACGTTCGATTCGTACCGAGGGCACAAGTACTTTTATTTTTTATATAAATATGATAAAGTATAATTAATGGATGAAGAAATAAAAAAGCTTTTAGAGAGTAATTTATCTTTGAATAAAGAGAATAATGAAATGCTTAAAAAGCTAGTTATTTATCAGAAGTGGAATCAAATATATAAAATTGCATATTGGGTAATTATTATCCTTTCGGCACTTGGTGCATTTTATTTTATTCAGCCAATGTTAGGTAATTTGTTTGATATTTATACTGGTGGGGTTGGAACTTCTAGTATTAAGAGTGTAAGTGATTTAAAGAATATTGGAAGCAATAAAGAAGTTCAAGATTTATTAAAATCTTTAAATAATTAGTTTTGTTTTATAAGTTCAGTTATGCCTAGATAGCTGTTTTGGTCGAAAAGTGACTTCGTGCTAATATAAGAAAGTTTAAAGTAAAATATATAATGCCTAGATAGCTCAGTTGGTAGAGCATTCCCCTGAAGAGGGAAGGGTCCCCAGTTCAAATCTGGGTCTAGGCACCAGAATATAAAATAACCTCGCAATATTTATTGCGAGGTTATTTTATATTAAATTGACTTAATTTTTAATTTAGTTTCTCGGTTCTTATCTATTTTAGGGAGTTTGATTATAAGTAGCCCATGTTTTTCTATTGCTTCTGCTTCTTCTAAATTTACTTCTTCAGGAAGTGAAATAGATCTTGAAAATGTTCCCCAGTATAATTCTTGAACGAAGTAATTTTCTTTATTTATGGATTGATTTTCTTCTCTTTTACCTCGTATAGATATAGAGTCTCTAGTAATATTTATTGTAAGATTATCAGGGTGTACTCCTGCAATCATTGTTTGCACTATTATTTCATTCTCAGTTTGATATATATCCAAACTAAGTTCTGCTTCTTGCTCTTCTTCAGAATTAAAATCCTGTTCACTGTCTGATAAACCTTCAATATCTTTTCCTTGTAGATTTATTTTGTTAATTGAATTAACAGAATTTTCTATTAATTCATCTTCATCATCTAATCTAATACTACCAGTAAGACGCTCTAAAAATGATCTTTTTTTCAACATATATAATTTATGAAAGTGGTTGTACTACTCCCATACGTTTTAATTTTTCAAATATAAGAATATTAATAATCGCGATGACCCACAAGAAACCAAATACAGGAATAAAATTTTCACCGCTTCCTTTCATTATAAAAAAATTAAAGACACTATGCAAGGTGATTGCACATATTATTCCAATAAAAAGATAAATTGTTCTATTTTGCCTTAAGTAAAATGATAAACCAAGCGCACTTCCTATCATAGAACTTGCAATTGCATGTAGAAGAGTAGATCCAAGAAAGCGTAAATTACCAGTAAGCATCCCAACTAAGTTATTATTGGTACTCATCGGTTTTAGTAAATATAAAACATTTTCGAAAGCTGCAAATCCTAATGCTGTAGCGATAAAATACATAGGGTAGTCAATAGGTCTTTTAATTATATTATTTCCAAATATTATAAAAGATACACCAATCATTTTTAATAATTCTTCTATTCCTGCCCAAACTATTATCTGTGTTGTATTATCCTTTATAAATCCCATTGAAAACTTTTCTAACCACATAGCTACAAGTACTAATATACATCCTAATATAAAGGTGACAGTTATGAGTCCCACTGGTTCTGGATCATCTCTGTCTTCTTGGTAAAGCCAAAACCATAACCATAAAACAGCAGGTAGTGCTCCTCCTAAGATTGCGTATAAAAATGATTTTGGGTCACTAATTAATTCATTCATTGTAATATTTGTAACTTGATTATAAACTTAGTATTTATTATTTTCTAGCTCAGCACCTCCGTTTTTCAACCTTCATGGTACTTCGTTTACTAGCTCAGCACCTCCGGCTTCTCAGCCTTCGGCCATTTTTCTACCATTAATAATTTCTTATTATCTACAGGGATTATACTCCAAAGTTCTTCGGTCACAAAAGGCATGAATGGATGAAGGATTTTCAATATTTTAGAAAGTGTATCGATTAAGAATTGAGCTCTGGATTCTTTCTCTTCTGGTGTTCCATTTAAGAATATTTCTTTACTTTCTTCAATTATTACATCTGCAAAACGACTCCAAGTATAATGATAAATTTTTTCTCCAACTATATAGAATTTATAATCATCCATTTCTTTTGTGATACTCGAGATAAATTCACTTCTTTCACTTATAAGTACATTTTCTTTCTCTATATATTTATTAAAGTTTTCATTGTAGATAACATTCTCCGTACTACTTAAGATAAAGCGAGTAATGTTCCAAAGTTTATTTGCATAGTTTTTGTAAGCTCTTATCTTATCTTCAGATAATGACAGGGAAGTACCAGGAGTATTCCCAACTATCATACCAATTCTGAATGCGTCTGTACCGTATTTTTCAGTAAGTGTAAGTGGATCTATCACATTACCTTTACTTTTACTCATTTTTTGACCCTTTGCATCTAATACTAATCCATGTAAGTAAACTTTTTTGAAAGGTATTTCACCCGTAATATACAAACCAAGCATTATCATTCTAGAAACCCAGAAGAAGATAATTTCTCCTGCAGTCTCCATAATATCAGTAGGATAGAAAGTTTTGAAATCATTACTATCTGGATATCCTAGTGTTGCAAATGGCCATTGTCCTGATGAGAACCAAGTATCAAATGTGTCCTGATCAACTCTTACAGATCCATTACATTTCTTACATTTTAATATTGTATTATCTAGATCAACCATTCCGTGTCCACAATCATTACATATTTTAGCAGGTATCGGTATACCCCAAACTATTTGACGAGAAATATTCCAATCCATAATGTTTTCAAGCCAATGAACTGTAATTTTCTTATAGTGATCAGGGATATATTCTATTCGGTTTTGATTAATAACTTCAAGAGCTTTTTCTGCTAAAGGTTTCATTTTTATAAACCATTGATTTTTTATTTGTGGTTCTAGGATAGTTCCACATTTATAACAAGTTCTAACCACATGTTTATAATTTTCTTCAACTTTTTCTACTAATCCTTTATTCTGCAATTTCTCTATTATCAAACCACGGGCTTTTTTAATATGTTGACCTGCGAATTCTCCAGCTATAGGTAAAAGCTTTCCATTCTCGTCTATTATTTGTTCTTTTTCTAAACCTCGTCTTTCTGCTATTTCAAAGTCGACATTATCATGCCATGGAGTTATAGTCATAACTCCTGTACCGAATTCCATATCGATATTCTCATCTTTTATGATTGTAGCTGTAATAGGACCATTTATCCATTCTAGGTCAATTTTTTGCCCATCTATATATTCTGCATATCGTTCATCTTTAGGATGCATGACTACATACTTGTCTCCAAACTTTGTTTCTGGACGAGAGGTGGAAATAGTGAAAGGGCCGTATTTCAAATAATAGTATGGTTCTATCCTTTCCTCATCTTTTATTTCAAGATCAGAAAAAGAAGTTTGGTGCTTGCTACACCAAGAAACGATTCTGTTACCTCGATACACTAAATCATCATCGTAAAGTTTTTTGAATGTTTGATAAACAGTTTTAACTATGCTGTCATCTAATGTAAATTTTTCTCTTGACCAGTCACAAGAGGCGCCCATCTTTCTTACTTGTCCTTTTATATTTGAAGAATTTAGAAGTGTAAAATCTAAAATTTCTTGATATAACTGATTTCTTTCTATATCAAATCTTGTACGTCCCTCTTTTTCAAGTTTTCTTTCATAGACCACTTGAGTTTCAAAACCTGCATGATCAAGTCCAGGAAGCCAAAGAGTTTTAAACCCTCGCATTCTTTTATATCGTACAATCAAATCTTCTATTGTCATAACTAATCCATGCCCAGCATGAAGGGATCCATTAGCATTTGTAGGAGGCATTATAAGAGTAAATGCCTCTGCGTCACTATTTATAATTCCTTTTTCTAGACATACATCGGGATTAAAATAACCACTATCTTCCCATAGTTTATATATACGATCTTCAGTCTCTTTGGGGTCGTAGGGCTTTAATAATTTAGGGTCTATATTTGGTTCAATCATATATATAGAATATAACACTTTAATCCTTAATATTCAAAGATAAATATATTGACAAATATATGATTTGTGATATTTTTAAAAAAAATTAATGATACCCGATTTTTGTCTAACATATTGAACTTGGGTATCGGGACCTAGTTCTTTAAAATTAAATTATACTACAATGATACAAGAAAAATTAATCACGTTTGATCAAAAAAAAGTAATTGTAAATTTAGGTTCGGAAGCAATGATGGCTGCAATTAGCAAAGTTAATTTAAACAGCTTGAGCGCAGAAAATGACATTATTAATAAGGGTGTTGAATTCAAAAATAGGGTAGAAGAAGCAGTGAAAGCTATTATTATGGATATTACAACACCAAATAAGTATGCCAAAGAGATAGTTGTTTCAAAATACGATTACCCTCATGAATATAAATGTAAATCAATAGATGAGCAGGTGAAAAAGATTGCAACGATTTTTGGGCTTCAATCGATGGAAGCACTGGAATTTATAAAAAAATTACCCATATTGCCTGATGGTGCCGAAGGATGGTTTGCTATACCAAAAGTATCTGCAGTAAGAAAAAAATATTTTCCTTCAATAACTGATATTGCTGAGCAGTATTGTGAAGCCTTAAAATTGGTTCAGGTTAAAATTGCTGAAAAACGTGAATTTAATAATTATCGTAAAGGTGAGATTACCACTAGACAGATTCGCCAACACTCACGTACTCTTAGATTTATTCAACAATTGGAATATGAACAGTCTGGTGACATTTTGATTATCGCTGCTCAGTATGGAATGAGACATCGTGGTAAATCAATTCGACGTGCGAGAGAGACATTTTCAGATAATGAATTTGGTCTAGGGGCTTTTGCTCTTTGCTGTATGGTGTTGGTTCATCCTGATCGTTATGTTAACTGGGATGAACTTGATACTTGTTGTGTAGGTGATGAGTTTGCCCTTCATCCTGATGGTGAATTTTCAGATGCCCCGATTTTAAATTTTGAAGATGATCTTGAGTTTCTTACCAGTAATATTGAATTCGTCGATTGTCGCTTTGGTTCACCATCTGGATTTTTTCTGTAAAATTGATTCTTGTATTTAAATAGGATTATCTGTATAGATAATCCTATTTGTGTTTTATTAAATATATATCTAATTATTTATAATCATTCTTATAAACTATAAACTCAAATTTCCTTTTGCTTTTATGGAGTTTATATTTTTTGCTATTTTATTATTCTTATATTGGAAGTATCCAGCTATCGCTATCATAAGAGCATTATCTCCAGTAAGGCTTCTACTTGGGAAATGAACTTTAACAGAGTAAGGCAAGACCTTGCTCTGTTGTATTTTTTTAATTTCTTTAATCATAATCTCCTGCAAATAATTATTTGCCGAGACTCCACCCCCGACGATTAAGGTTTTAATTTTATATTCCTTAATTGCTTTGATTGTTTTATATACTAAAGTTTCCACAACAGCATTTTCAAATTCACAAGCTATTTTTTGTTTAATATTTATATCATCAAGTATATTTGGATTTTGTATTTTCAAATCTCTTATTAAGTATAGTACTGCTGTTTTCAATCCAGAAAATGAAAAATCATAATCCTTCGAGTGAATCATAGGGCGAGGTAATACTATCTCCGGTATTTCACTCAAAATGTTATTCCCGTCAGCACACAATAAAATTCTGTTGAATTTTTTGCTCCCGCTCGGCCCGTCGGCCTGTGCAAGGCTTCCTTGAACAACATTTTTTCGTTTAATACCTCCTCTTTCATTTTTTGCCATTTTTGAGATTTCTGGTCCACCAGGATAAGGAAGTCCAAGCATTCGTGCCACCTTGTCGAAAGCTTCACCAGCGGCATCATCTCTTGTTTGTCCGATTTTCTTATACTTCATAAAATCTTTTATTAATACTAGCTCTGTGTGTCCACCAGAAACTAAAAGGGAGAGCATTGGAAGCATTTCTTTACTCTCATCCACTGTAAAAGTTTTATTACCCTTTGGGTAAATAGAGAATACGTGGCCTTCCATATGATTCACAGGTACTATAGGTATACCCCAGTATACACTTAAAGCTTTTGCAAAACTTATACCTACCCAAAGAGCCGGCTCAAGTCCGGGGCCTGTCGTGACTGCTATAGCATCTATATTTGGCTTTTTAATGAATGGCATTATCTCCATCCATCTTTCATTTATCTCATTCTCTCTTTCAAGTAATTTATGAATTTTATTTTCTAGTTTTTGTGATGGTAAACTTTTTTTATTAACCGAATACATTTTTGCCTCTTTTAATACTTTCTCAAGTATATGTAGAATATTCTTTCCATGCTCTCTTTTTGCCATCATAGGAAAAACTCCTCCATACTGTGCATGAAGAGTAATCTGAGAAGATATCTCGTTCCCTAGTATTTTAAATTTTACTTTGTTTTGTTTTTTCTTAGTCGAGGTAGATTTATCTTGTTTTTTTACTTCTATTATAGATAAAGCTGTCTCATCACAGGAAGTTTCTATAGCTAATATTTTCATACAAGTACTATAACATAAGGGTTTTTATTTGACTATTATATATGGTAGAATACTAATATATGAAAAAAGAACGATTAGGATTCCATTTAGTATTATTAGGTCAAATAGCTTCAGGAAAGGATACACAAGCAAAAATATTACTTAGTAAATATAATTTTTCAGGTGTTGAATCAGGTAAATATTGGCGTAAACTCGAAAAAGAAAATAGTAAAGACGGTGAATGGTTAAGGCGAACAACAAGACTTGGTAAGCCAGCACCAGTTGCTTTAATGAAAAGATTCCTTATTGAAAATATAAATAATAAACCAAAAGGAAAAGACTTGTTATTTGTTGGTAATCCAAGACTGAAACCAGAAGCTCAATTACTAAAAAAAATATTAACTGAAAAAAAAGAAAGTTTTTTTGCTTTATATATTAATCTCCCAGATAAAATTATTTTTTCAAGATCTTTGCGTACAGATAGATATGATGATGATAAAAAAAATATTATAAGAAGAATTAAATGGCATAAAGACCAAGTT
>CAIOXR010000084.1 GCA_903862375.1 uncultured bacterium | reverse complement strand
CATTGGTCCTTTACCAACTACCTTTTCAAGATCAGCACTTACTTTCAAGGGCTTCATAAATGCAGAATTTTCTTTTGCCATATTTTTATTTTTTGCCGTCCACTTGTGGCGGATTGGGCTTAAATTATTAAAACTATTAATAAGAAGATTATACTCCTTTATAAATTTTAAACAACACTCATATTGTCTAGGCAAATACTTGAATAATATTTATTAATATGTCATAAAAATATTTTTTGATAATATATTAAAAGGCCGAGAGATATAAATTATTCTCTTCGGCCTTTCATTATTTTAGAAAAGATGAATGTAATCACCATTCAATCTGTCCCAAAGACGTGACTGAATCTTCGCGATTATTTTCTTGTCTTCTTCAATGTTTATATAATGTTTTGCTAACACACAAGCAGTCTTTTGACACTCTTTTTTTAGTGTCTGTATTTCACTATCCATATCTGTCGTAGAAAACATCAATTCCTTTTTATTATCAGATACGATTTTAAGTGATTTCTCCAGGTCTACGAGTTTCTGCCAAGCGAGAAGAGCTTTTGTAGTTTCTGAACTTGATTCACTAAATAAAACCGACATATTCACTATGAGTATGTTACTTTTTACATTTAAATCCAATTGTTTTTTCATTTTTCCATCCTCCTTAAAACATTTGTATTAAATATTTGTTTGTAAAATAATTTGCATAGGTTTATGCAAATTTACGTTTCTACATAAAGTTAAGCATACTTTTTTGGGTTGGTCAAAAAGTAAAAGTAAAAAAGTAAAATTATATTTACATTTCCAAAAGATTCAAACCTATTTCATCACTAAATTTTCTATCAACTTCACCGTCTATTGAGTCAATTATCGCTTCAAAAGTTGCGCTAACTATTGCAGAGGTAAGATGTCCACCAAAAGAATCGTGTTTAAGATCGGCAATATTAGCGTGTAAATGTAAGTAGGTTTCTCCATTCATGGTTGAAATATTGCCAGCAAGTGGAACAATCTCAAAATCGCCATTAAATTCTTGCGAGTGGTATTTTTTTGTTCCAGTTTCAAAAAGACCAAGAACAATTTTATTGGCTGCACCTATACCAGAAATTGAGCCAAGTTTAATTTTATTATTTTTACAAATCTTTTTTAGAGTTTCAACAATTTCTTCTCCTTTATCAATTCGAATAATATATTTATTCCCAATTATTTTTAACATCATATATTTCTACTATTAAATAATTTTATTATCTTTTAGTTTGTCTTCTGTAATTTGGATACCGATCTTTCTTGAAAGTACAGAACGAATTTCCTCAGCAATATATTTATCAACTTTATCAATCACAACCTCATCCATAACATGACCAGATTCTTGTTCAGTGCTTAACATCTTAATATCAACGGTGCTCAAACCTAGTACTTGATAAAGAAGAGAACGTTTAATATGTACGTCTTGTATTTGGCGATATGGAATTAGAGTTTCAAATTTATTTATTATCCCAGTTTTTATTAAAAAATTGAATTCATCAAATCTGTACGTATAATTTTTGTGCTCCAACCATGCAACCAAAAGTCCAACGGCTAATGCAAAAACACCAAATAAAAAAAACAAAATATCAAGAAACATTATAATCGAAAGTGCATTTACATTTGTTGAATTAAGTAAATATATATTATCAATAACACTAGTAAGACCAATAACAATAAACTGCCTAAATATGCCAACGACTAGAGCCAGAATTAAAATTATTACTCCGACGGTAATTCGTCTTAGTGCAAATAAAAAAAGCGCTTTGTATTCAAGGTGTTGTTCTTTTCCCATCGGTATCATAGATGTATTATATAATACATTAGTAAATTATGTAAATACTGTTTCAATATTAGTAATATAATGAAACATATAATAAGTAGTGGCGCAATCTTTAATTGATTGCGCCACTTATTTTAACTTCTTATTCTTTATCAATTTTCCAGTACTGAGGAAATATGTTGCCCCTTTTTTCCCTCCAAGTTTTTGTATTACTTTTACCAAAAAATCAATACTTATATTTTTTATAACATTTCTTTTCACTTATTCCTCCTTTTGAAATATATTTTTTCAAGGTACAGAGTGGAATTGGGTCACCATCAAAAGATTTTGTAAATCTCTACCATAACCACTTAGCTACTGGACTAGAATAATTAACAAAAAAGTAAAAGAGCAACTGTATTTAGTTTAATATTTATAATGATTTTGTCAAAGTAAAATAGTAACAAATATACTGGGTGTAGTTTACTAGGATATTTTATAAATATAAAACCGGTTACTATTTATAACCGGTTTTTGATACTGATATCTGACTTAAGTTTAGTGAGGGTTTTTTCCATTTGAGAACGAAGATACTTGGCTTTATCAAAATATTTTTGAGCAACATCTTCGATAAGAGGCAAGTAAATTTCTTCCGTCTCTATTATTTTTCTCTCTTGTTTTTCTTCTGGGTCAGAAGCATCGAGTGATAAATCTTCAGATACAATCATTGATCCTGCACTTGTTCCTGAATAAATGATTTTGTCTTTTTCAATGAACTCTTTAATCATGTTATCAAAACCTTTCTCCTTAATAAGTAAAATTGTATAAAATACACTTCCACCACAAAGATGAATAATGTCTGAGGTTTCCAAGTATTTTTTTAAATCTTTATCTGAAATAGTGCGTAGGTCAACATCAATAACATTACAACCAAGTTTAATGAATGCGTCTCTATCTGCTTTTATCCACCATTTATCTCCAGTAGAATAATCTGCTGGGTTTGCAATAAAAACAATCTTTTTCCCCTTAATAGGTTTTTGCAATCTTTGTTCAAGTAATTTTGATGTCTGTGCAAAAGAAGACGCAAGAAATAATTTCATATAACAAATATAACAGAAAAATATTCCTCAGGCAATTTTAGTGTAAGAACATAATTCTAAAAAATATGGCCAATTTTCGTCGACGGTTATATGTCCAAGTCTCGTCGCTCTATGCAGTGTCAAAAAAGCGTTATATTGACGCGACTTGAGCGCTGCTCTACAAGGCTGGGGAACAGGGACTCGAACCCCGATACCAT
>CAIOXR010000083.1 GCA_903862375.1 uncultured bacterium | reverse complement strand
ATTTTAGTGTAATACTATATTCACTAAGAACCTTTTTAATTTCTTGGATCCCTTTATCTCCAATACCATCAATTTCCAATAAATCTTCTTTTTTCTTTCTCGCTATTCCTCCAATAGTACGAATATTCGCATCTGTTAGAGCATTAAGTGTACGAGTAGAAAAATTTAATGTATCAATACGAGTTTTAAGAATATCAGTGAACTCGTTACTATCAGCCTTATCATCATTTTGAATCTTATCAACTTTTTCTTCTTTCTCAAGTAAAATTTCAGCTTTATTCTTAACAGTAAAACCTACTATTGCTTGTAATTGTTCTACCATTATTACAATTGCTTGTTCTAATGCTTCTCGAGATGAAAGTGTGCCGTCAGTTTCAATCGTTATACGCAAACGATTATGATTTGTTTTGTCACCTACACGCATATTTTCAACTTCGTAAGCAACACGACGAATTGGTGTAAATATAGCATCTACAGATATAGTACCTACTTCATTTTTATTTTTTTGATGAATATCTTTTGATACAAACCCTAAGCCTTTTTCAACTGTCATTTCAATACTTAAGTTTGATTTTGAAGTAACTTCAGCTATATACAAATCCTTATTTAAAACTTCAACCTGACCACTAACCTCTATATCAGCAGCAGTAACAATTTTTGGTCCTTTGACTATAAGTTTAACAGTTTGTGGTTCATCAGTAAGTAAACGAAAACGAACTTGCTTTAAATGAAGTAAGATGGTAATAACATCTTCTTTAACACCATCCAAAACTGAAAATTCATGATCAGCACCCTCAATTTTAAGAGAGGTAATAGCTGAACCTACTAAAGAAGAGAGTATAATACGACGAAGTGAATTACCTAGTGTATGACCATACCCAGGGTAAAGACCATCTATCTCATAGACACCTTTATTGTCTACTTCAGAAACTATAGATAATTTGGATGGTAATATGATATTTAAATCAGACATATGATATTGGCGAGTGAACTCGCAATTAATTATTTATTAAAATTAACCATATCTAATATTAACGACTATAAAATTCAAGCACTGTGTTAAGGTCAAGATAACCCTCAATATTTTTTGGTTTACCAACAACTGTTCCAGTCATTGTTTCAAGATTAAATGTAAGCCAGTTAGGAGCCGTATATTCTTTCATCTTTTTGGCCATATCAGCGAATAATGGACTTTTCTTACTACCTTCACGAACGGAAATTGTATCTCCAACTTTTACCCTCAATGATGCAACCGTAGTTTTCTTTCCATTTACAACAAAATGTCCATGAGAAGCCATTTGGCGAGACAATCTTCGTGTATGAGCTAGACCAAGTCTGTAAGCTACGTTGTCTAATCTTGTTTCAAGTAATTCAAATAATATCTCAGTAGCTATACCACCCTTTGTTGCAACAGCTTCCTTAATATAATTTGAAAATTGCTTTTCACTTATATTATACATAAAACGTACCTTCTGCTTCTCTACAAATTGTAGAGCATAACCTGAAAGAGCCTTAGGTTTTTTATTCTTCATATTTTTAGCATGACGTCCTTCTGAAGCAACAAATTTAGCGGTTTGACATTTTTCAAACACACCTGGACCTAGTCTTCTACAAATTTTATATTTTTGAACAGTTTTCATTCTTTATTCTTAATTTTTAATTAATAATTCGTAATTATATTAGACTCTACGTGGTTTTTTAGGTTTCGGACCGTTGTGAGGTACTGGTGTCAAATCTTTAACTCCAGAAATTTCAATATCATAAGCCATAAATGCACGTATAGTAGGCTCACGTCCGCTTCCAACACCTTTAACTTTTACATCTACTTCTTTAATGCCAAGAGCTTTTGCTTTTTCACCAATAACTGATCCTGCTTTTGATGCAGCAAATGGTGTGCCCTTCTTTGCACCTTTGAAACCTAGTGAACCAGCTGAAGTCCAAAATAATGTATTACCTTCTTTATCAGAAAGAACTACTTTTGTATTATTAAAAGTAGCCTCAACGTGTAAAGTTCCAGCAACAATTTTCTTTTTAGGAACTTTCACACCTGATTTTGGTGCAATTCCAGTAGGAGCAACTATCTCTACCTTATCATCTTCTTTATTTGTAATTTTTATTTTTCCCATATGATATATTATTTCTATAACCAGTTCTAGTAATTATGTTTTACTTTCCTTTCGGCGACCTGATGCCATAGTCTTACGTACATTACCACGAATTGTTCTTGAGTTTGTTTTTGTACGTTGACCATTTACTGGTAATCTTCTCATATGTCTTACACCTCTGTATGATTTAATATCTTTTAGTCGTTTAATATTTGATGATATTTCACGTTTTAATGAACCCTCTATAGACATAGTCTCTATAACTTTACGGATAGCATTTTCTTGATCTACAGTTAATGTATCTGCTTTGATAGATCCATCGATATTCACTTCTTTTAATATTTTACGAGCACGAGATATACCTATCCCGTATAGAGCTGTAAGTCCGACATCTAAATGCTTATTATTAGGTATTGTTATTCCAAGAATTCTCATATATATATAATTATTGTTTTTGTTTATGTTTAGGATTAGAACAAATAACACGGAGATGACCTTCCCGTTTTACCATTTTACACTTTGCACAAATTTTTTTAACCGCTGATTTAATTTTCATATTTAATATTCTAAGGTGAAAGAAAAATAAGGGTAAAACCTTATTTTTAATACACATTAGTATTACAAAATTATATTACACTATTTAAATAAAAATGCAAGGGGTTCGTTAACCTCTTTTAATAATTCTTCCCTTACCACCATATGGATCAAGGAGCACTTCTACTTTATCTCCTAGTAAAACTTTAATTCTATGCATACGCATCTTTCCAGACAAATAACTAATGATAATTTTACCGTCGCCTAAGTCTACTCTAAAAAGTGTATTTGGCAGGGCTTCTGTTACTATTCCTATTGCCGTATTGTTGTCTCCTTGTTGATTCATTTAATGTATTTGTATAATACCAAAAATTTAATTAGTAGTCAAATTTTTAATTTGTATGTATATATGATTTAGTTGATTTGGTATTATTTTAATCCAAAATGGAAAAATTTTAATACTTGCAGAGGTTATTCCTGGATCATTTTTAAATATATCTACAGTTTCTGATTTAGTTTTTCCTAATAATAATGACTTTAAAGATACTATATCAGGAGTCCAGTTTATTTGTTGTGTGCCATTCAGTACAAAAGCAAAGTCATTTATATCTTTACTTATAATTTGATTCTTATTTGTGAAATCAAAAGATAATGACGACAAATCAAGGTCAATAATTTCCCTTTTTTCTTGATCTGATATTTTAGGTAATAATTCAGTAATAATAGAATTTATTAACGCATCTTTCTTTATAAGAACTGCTGATAGCACTCCCTTTATTTCAAGCTCCATATTTGAACTTTTGGAAATTATATTATCTCCAATGTCATAAGTAAAATTCATCGCACTAGGATAAAGTATATATCCATCTGGAACTTGGGCCACTAATTTGCGAATTAATTTATCTTTAAATAATTTAGTATTTGAAGTATAAAAGTTTTTTAATGAATCATCAAGTATATAAATCAATCCTGAAGACCCACCAGTAAAAGCTGACTTTGCCTTTCCATATACTTTTTTATATTTATCTGTACTTTTAAAACTAGTTATTGATAATAACTTTGGTTCACCATTATAAATATCACCAGGAAGAAAAGCAGTGGCACCTAAAGATACTTGACCAGGGGTAATCTGTTTGTCTAAAGTTGTATATCCAGGAATTGATACCGTCGTATCTGTTTTATATGTTTTTCCTTTTTCATCTGCAATATATGAACCAGCAACAATTTTAATAGGTTTAGTAGTATATTCATTATATAAAGTTATCTCTGCTTTCGCTTTTGTAGATACTTCTTTTGTGGAAGTAAGAATGATCTCTTTTATGTCTGTGTCTTCAATCACCATTACCTCAAATGGTATACCATTCGTTCTATTCGCAATAAAACTACTATTTTTTAATTCAAAACTTTTTACTTTAGGAGTAATAACGATATCAGCTTTATAAAATATGGTCGATAATAAATATAATATACCTACTAATAATGAAATTATAAATAATGATAGAATTATTTTATTCATAGGACGCCTACTATTTGGCATTTGCGGAGTCTGTGATATTCTCTTAGAAGAATATTTATGAGTCTCAGTTATATTCTTTTTATTAAGTTTATTAAAAAAATTATTTTTAGAATCTTCTTTATTATAAGACACAGAAGAAGAAATAGAAGTATACTCTACATCATATTTAATGGGCGATTCAGAAATATTTATCTTATTACCATCTTTCTTAATAGAAAAATGTGGTTTGTCTTTATTTATTTTTACATCTCCAAAAGTCTTTTTATTTACCATAGATTATATCTTTTTCATAACATTAATAGCTTCAATCATCAAGAAAGGATCACAAGCTCCACTTTTAATATCACATATATGAAGGAATTCAGGGCCATCAAGTGAAATAATATTAAAAGTATTATTCACTGTCATGGACTTTATATGATCTTCATCTTTAATTACTTTCACAAACCATTCTTTTATATCATCATCTATAGTCAGAAATACAGTACCAGGTAGAGTAAGTATGCGAGGTAAATTATTTAGACAGTCACCAAAAGATTGCCCCCAAGAATTTCCGATAGATTCAAGTATAGGTGCAAACTTATCTTTTTCTTTATCTACTAATACACCTTTATTATATAAGTTAAATTTCTCATAAGAATCACGAAGCTCAACTTTTAACTTCTTACTAATTTCTCTAAATAATGTTTTCTTTCCAAAAGGAAAAGAAAGAGATTCTTTAAGAATACCTTTATATATAATTCCAATATCTGTAACTTCACCACCTATGTCTATAAGTAAATATGAATCATTCGTTATATACTTTTCTCTTACTGCTATATATGAGGAAACCATGAATGATGAGAATGATATAGTTATATGATGGAATACTTTAGATATAGCTTCAGATATTTTATCTATACAAATTTTTGGAGAAAGAGAAATGATCATATTCATCTCTACTGAGCGAGTTTTCTTACCTATTGGATCATCAATATGGTAACCATTTAAAGATACACTCACTATAGGATGCTCTATGACTAAAGGAGTACTATCCACATTGCCATATTTATTTTTGTAATTATTAGTTAAATTCTCAATTTCTTTTTTAAGAAGTTCATCAACAGTTTTATTTGAAAATACAAATGAATGCTCTTTATTCATCCTGATCATTCTAGTTTCAGATAAGTACCAAGGAGAAGCAAGCACGCAGTGTACTTCATCTGGAGCACCAAGCTTACTTTGTAAAAGTGATCGAACAGTAAAACCTAAAGCAAGTATCATGTCATTCAAGAATAATGTAAAGTCTACATCTTTTCTATTCACTATATCTGTACGTGCGGATGTAATAATAGAAGGCAGAGAATTTTTATTATTTGGAATTTTAACTAATGCACCTCCGACACTTCCAGACCCAATATCAAAAATAGCAACCAACTTTTCTTTTTTAGATGAAAATATAAATCCCATGTTTACATTATACTATTATTAAAAATAAAAAACAAAAAATAACTAATATTGTTAATAATTATTTTCAAATAATAATTGATTTACTCTAATACAGCTTTTATTCTACGAATACCTGCGGCGACGGCTTCTTCTTTAAGTATTTTAAAGTGGCCTAACTCAGAAGTATTAGTTACATGAGGTCCTCCACAGAATTCTTTTGATATAGCATTACCACTTTTGTCTTCTACGAAGTAAACTGATACAAGTTCAGGATATTTTGCACCAAATTCCATCTGAGCTCCAAGTTTTTCAGCTTCTGATAATGGCATTTCTCTTCTAATTACATTCAAACTCTCTTGAATTCTAGTATTTACCCAATCTTCTATACTTTGCTTTTCTTCGTCTGTAAGCTTGTGATCACATAAGAAATCCATTCTAAGCCTTTCTTCAGTTATATTACTCCCCTTTTGTTTAATATCTGGTGAGACTATAGCTTGTAGCCCAGCTAAAAGCAGGTGGTGTGCAGTATGAAGCTTTATAGTCTTATCACTGTGATTTGCAAGCCCACCCTTAAACATCCCTGCTGATGAAGTTTGTGAAAGTTTTTGATGCTCTTTAAGTTTGTTATTAAAATCATCTATATCTATATTTCTACCCTTTTCTTTAGCTAATTCTATAGTTAATTCAATAGGAAAACCATAACTCTGATAGAGATCAAAAGGATCAGTACCCTTTTCAAATTCTTTCAAGCCGTTCTCAAGTGTTTGATGAAATTTAATTTCTTCTTTTAATATTTCGTCTAATATTACTTTTTTATTTTTCTCTAATTCTGGATATGCATCTTTATACTTACTAATAATAATATCAATAATTTTCGATAAATATCCATCCTTAAGAGATAGCTTGCGAGCTATACGGATAACACGACGAAGAATACGTCTTAGTATATATCCACTACCTGTATTGCTTGGGAACCCTCCATCAGCAATTATAAATACACTAGTACGTATATGATCAGCAATTATTCGCATTAATTTCCTATTATCCACCCAACATTGGTCACCATTCTTCATATATTCTTCGTCAGTTTTATCTCCATATTTTAGATCGGATAACTCTTCTATCATAGAAATAGTCTGATCGAATAAGTCTGTATCAAATACTGTTTTCATTTTTTGAACTACCATTGTAATTCTTTCAAAACCCATACCAGTATCTACATTATGCTTAGCAAGTTTTCCTACAACTTTACCATCAGCCTTCTCATACTCCATAAAAACGTTATTCCATATTTCTATAACTTTTCCTTCATCATCTGCTTTTACAAATTGATCGTGAGTCATATCACCGATAGGCTCTTCACTCGGATCATAGAATATTTCAGTATCAGCTCCGCACGGACCATTATCACCTGCACTCCACCAATTATTCTTAGCAGGTAAAAAATATATTCTTCCTTCAGGTAAATACTTTTTCCATATTGTAAATGCATCAGTATCACGAGGAGCATCATTATTACCTTCAAATACAGTTACGTAGATACGATTTATATCTAAACCTAAACCTTCTTCTTTATCAGTAAGAAACTGAAAGCTCCACTTAATAGCATCTTCTTTAAAATAATCACCAAGTGACCAATTACCAAGCATCTCAAAAAAAGTAAGGTGCCTATTATCTCCGACTTCATCTATATCATTGGTTCTTATACATTTCTGTGCATCTACTAAACGAGTACCCATAGGGTGAGTTTGTCCGAGTAGATAAGGAACTATAGGTTGCATACCGGCGGTATTGAAAAGTACAGAAGGATCATTCTCTGGTATTAATGAAGCAGAAGGTAAAACTTTATGTCCTCGATTCTCGAAAAATTTGAGAAACTTTTGTCGTATTTCATTTGATGTCATATATCTTTATATTATACTAAAAAGTTAAAACAGAAAAGCCCCCACGACTCTGTCGTGGGGGCTTTTATTTATTAACCTAATTCTTCAATTTTATCTTCTTGGTAATATTTACTTTTCTTTATTTTTTCTTCTATAAACCACAATACTATGAATATGAATAAAGTTAAGGTAGTAGCTATAATTGCAATATTATACAAACCTAAACCCGATGCCATACCGATACCAGCAGCAACCCAAAGTCCAGTAGCAGTCGTAAGACCTATTAATTTTGAATCTTTATTAAAAATAACTCCAGCACCTAAGAATCCTATACCTACGACTATTTGAGAAATAATCATAAGTGGATTCATTCCTGAAAAACCTGAATAATAATCTACCATTTGATTCGAAATAATTACAAATAATGCAGACCCCATAGAGACAAGAGCGTAAGTACGCATACCTGCAGTCTTATGTGCCCAAACACGTTCTGTACCTATAATCATACCTAGTACCAATGCAATAAAAAGTTTTAAAACTATACTAAAAGTACCAACATTTAAAATATTTTCCATATGTATTATTATAATATATTATTTTAATTTATTAAACCCTTCATCACTTTCTCTAATTTTTATAGCTTCTTGTTCTGATTCTGTTATATATCCTTCTTCATTATTTAACACATCATTCATCCAAAGAGAATATGGTACATTCGACATATCAATATTTGCAGTTACTATCATAGGTATTTTATATGAATGTTCTGATTCTATGTGTTTGATAAGATTATCACTTAATCTTTTCTTTGTTGAAAACATAAGCATAAATTGATTTATTTCTTGTATAACTCCTTGCCAAGGATATATAGAATTTATATTCCAATAATCCATAGAGATAGCATGCTTTTCTCTTATTGCAGAGTAACCCATAGACCTCGCTTCTTCTATGTTTCCACATATTGTATAAACGAAAACTATATCTTCAGATGCTTTTGTAAATTTATCAATTATATTCATAAATATTTTTACTAACTATTAAATCGACTTTATTATTAATTAATATACTTCTTTCTGATAACACTCCTTACAATAAACTATCTCAGGTCTATCTGGTGCATAAATTGTTTCAAATGAGTTGGTACAACCTTCTTTCATACAGGATCTATGCCAGAGTTTAATAGGATTTCTATCTTTTAATCTATCATAGTGACGACAGTTAGGACAGAGTGTAGGTAAAGGTATATTATTCACACGATAGAATTGTAATTCATCAGGAATGATTTTAAATGCTAAAGTACACTGGTGATTACATTCTCCTTTATGAGTACAACCTATAACTTCATTTAATATATCATCTGTGACTTCTGATATAGATTGAGGTAGGTCATCACCCATTATACTAGGGACATAGTTCTTTTTATCTATATCTTTCCATCGAAATCCCATCTTGAGTACTTCTTCTTTTGTTTTAGGGAAGTATTCTGAAGCTATACTTTCATTATATGCAAAAGGTACCATATCACAAGGGAAGAATTCACCATATTTGATAGTTCTTCCTACTTTATCTATGAATGGCATATCATTCATATGTTGTTTGATCTTAGGAATTAATTCTTCATATTCTTCCTTTGTATATTGTTTATTTAAGATACAATACTGTTTCTTCTTTAATCCTACGCAACCGAATAGATTTGATGAAGAGAAACAGTTATGACAATACTCGGCATTGATAAGTTGATCCCAGGATTCGCTGGAGAATTTAATGTTGGAGCATTGCATACCTACACTATTACATTCATACATAAGTTCACTTCCTTTTCCCCAATGTGAATAATCCATTGCATCTTTTGCTTCTTTAATATTAAATAAGTATTTACCATTTTCTATATTATTACAGGTAAATGAGAATTTTGTATTTTTAGAATTATTTATCCAATTACCTGATACATCATCTGCATGATATGATTCCATATATACATTTGGAAATTTATATGAAAAATTATTAAAAATTTCTTTTGTTTTTAAAATGTTATTTGAATTAGATAAATCAAATTCTTTAATCTTATGTAAATATTCATCTTTTGTAAATTGTTCATTAAATATACAATAATTTTTATTTCGCAAATTCACACAACCAAAACAATTCTGACAATTTCGACAATTTTTGAGAAAATATGAATCGATACAACTATTACAATCTTTGGAGTATTTTAAATTATTTGAATTATTACAATCAATACAACTAAAACATCTTTCTGATTTATCTACACTAAAACAATCCATTGAATCCTTAACCTCCCAAATAAACAAACAATAACTACAATTCTCAGAGTAAGCAGAAGCATAAATCAAATAACAATTTTTTAAATCAGTAGCTCTATTCGTATATTCACTATTTATACTAAACCCCTGTTTGACGATTCCCACTCTGGGAACAGAATTATACAAATCCATATATTGTCCAAAGAATGTTTTAGTAAAATCATAATTTTTACCATAGTTAATAGCATCCCAATTGTCACTATTAAAACATTCTCTACAGTAAACTTTATATATACTATCTTGTGGATATACTAGTATTTTATCCTGATTACACATATCACACTTCCTTTTATATAGACCTCTTTCATTTCTCATTATTAATCGTCTTATAAGTCTACACTCCGGACAAAAAGTCGGTGCTGGCACCTTAATCTTCTCATAGAACAAAAAATCCTCAGGCTCAATAATGAAGTCTTTCTTGCAATTCTGACAGCATATATTTTCTGGTTTGTATTCCATTTATATATTTAATAATTTAGATATATTACTTTTCATTATAAACAATTGTAATAACTACCCCTACATCTAAATATTGTGGTTTATCTTCAAATATAGAACCTGTTGCTGATGATTGTAATATTTGAATAACTTCTATATTATCTTGAGCTAAAAAATCATTTAATTCTTTCTCTCTTCTTGGCTGATTATTATGCATATAGAAAAATGTTTTTATTTTATTTATACTTTTTTTATTCATATATAGATTTTTGTTATTAATTATTAACAACTATATTATCCCACAATAAGTCCACCTAAGCAAATATAATTATCGTATATGACTATAGACTGACCTTTATCTACCAATACATCTTTCTCAAAATACACTTCCGCACAAGTCTCAGATATGCAGTTTATTTTACAATTTAATAACTCTCCATGATAACGAATTTGTGCAGTATACAGCTTATCATTTGTAGGACAAATACCTAAAATCCAATTTACATTTTTACACGTAACCTTAGAAGTGTTATGTGTATTCTCTTCCCCTAGTTGAGGTCTACGAGAAACTGTAATAGTATTTCTATTAATATCTTTAAAAATTATATACAGGGATTTGCTGTTTTCATCATTTTTAAATATATTAAAACCATGCCTTTCTCCTAGTGTGAAAAATACTGCCCCATCGTGACTTCCGATTATTTTTCCATTTTCATCTAATACATCCCCTTTTTTTGTTTCAATATAATGCTTTAAAAAATCTTTCATATCAAGTGACCCAAGAAAACAGACACCCTGACTATCTTTCTTCACTGCAGTCGATAAACCATATTTCATTGCGAGTTTTCTAACTTCAGTTTTTTTAAGATGACCAATGGGAAAAAGTGTATGCTTCAAATCATCTTGAGTAAGTGTCCATAGAAAATATGATTGATCTTTCGATGAATCAATTGATTTACAGAGTACTGATAAAGTACTTTGTAAATTATTTATAGCATAATGACCAGTAGCAATATAATCCGCACCATGATCTTTAGCAAACTGCCAAAATACACCAAATTTCACTTCTCTATTACACATTACATCTGGATTTGGAGTATTACCCTTCCTATATTCTTCAATCATATAATCTGCAACTCCTTTCTTGTAAGCTAATTCTGCATCACACTCTAAGAATGGAATACCAAGATGAGCACATACCCGCATCGCATCTAGTCGTTCACTTTTCCAAGTACACTCTATAAAACTTGGTGACCAAGTACGGATAAATACACCTACCACATTATAGCCTTGATCCTTTAACATTGCTGCCGCGACAGAGCTATCTACTCCACCAGAAACACCAACATATACAGTTTTATTATTAATTAATTTCATACATTTTATAAAATCCCAGACAAAATAAATATAATTGCTCCATAAAATAAGCTCTCTTCAAAATGCACGGATATTTTCTGTTGAAAAATTCCTCGTGCTCGGCTCGACAGCCTCCCAAGGCATTTTCAGAGACTTATTTTATATCGCAATTTGAAATTAATAATTATAAATTATTAATTATTCTTACTCCATCTTGCAAAAATACCACAAGGCAATAATCTTTTATTTTTTGTCTCTTCAATTACTAATTCACCTCCTTCTATTTTCCCTTTATAATCTATCATTAGATCAGATAAATTATTCTCATAAACTATAGATGAATAACCTGCAGTATAACCATTTATAAGAATAAATAAAGGGTCACTAGATAATACTTGTTTACATAAATCTAAAAGATTAATAAAATCTTCTTCAATTTTCCAAAGTTCATCTTTTGGGCCATGACCAAAAGCAGGAGGATCCATTATAATTGCATCATACTTTCTTCCTCTTTTTATTTCTCTTTTCAAAAATAGTATTACATCTTCTATGAGCCATCTGATAGGAGCACCACTTAATCCAGATAATTCAGCATTCAAGCGAGCCCACTCTACAGCATTTTTAGAACTATCAACATGACACACTTCTGCTCCTGCTTTAGCACAAGCCAAAGTTGCTCCACCAGTATATGCAAATAAATTTAAAACTTTAGGTTTCTGTTTCTCACCACTAATTGTCAATTCATAATTTTTAATTAATTTACTCATCCATTCCCAATTTGGTAATTGTTCAGGGAAAAGACCTATATGCTTAAATGAAGTAGGCTTAATTGAAAATTTTAAGTTTCCATAATCTATAACCCAACTCTTTGATACACCATTCTTGATAATCCATTTATTCTTGATAACATTACGAGAAAATTCTAGATCACATTTATCCCATTCTTTATTACTTAATTTTATTTTCCATAGAGCTTCGGGGTCAGGACGTGATAATATGTACTTACCATATCTTTCTAATTTCTTGCCTTCACCTGAATCTAATAATTCATATTCATTTTGTTTAATTATTTTTAGTATCATATATATTATTTTAAGTATTTTGAAATATTCTTTTTATGGTTAGTAAAATTATCTGCATAATGTACTATTCCATTCTTATCATGTAAATAAAATAAATATGGAGATGATACTGGATGAATAGCCGAATCAATTGATATCAAACCAGGATTACTTATTGGCTTTTCTGGTAAACCACTTTCTTTATATGTAACCAATGAAGCATCAACCTGTAAAGGCATACCAAGCTTAATTCTTTTCCATAAAATGCCAGATATAATATAACTATCATTTTTACCCTTAGCTTCTTTTTCAATAATTGAAGCCATAGTAACAATATTATTTATACTTTTTCCTGATGATTTAATATCGTCACTAATTTTTAATATTTTATCATTATAATTTGAAGTCATAGCTTCTAAAACTTCATCAACAGTTGTAAAAGTAAAAAAGAAATATGTATCAGGGAAAAGATATCCTTGCTTAGCTCTAGGGTCATTCAAAAAAGCATCTTTTCTAAAAATTGCTAATTTGTCTGATAGTTGTATTGCTATTTGTTCATTCGTTATCCCTTCTTTAAATGTAAATTTAATTGGATTTACACCATGAATACCTTTTACTATTTGCATAGATACATTCCACACTGTTGAATTTTTTTTAAATAAATAGTCACCACTTTTTACTTTTTTATCACTATTCAATATGAATACAATATTTTTAAATATATATGGGTAATGTATTACATTTGCATGTTTTAAATCAGATGATATTTTAGATAAAGAATCACTTGAATTAATGTGTAAAATAACATCTTTAGTTCCAACAGGTGCACTAAATAAATAATGTATTATTATAAATAATAAACAAAATCCTAAAATAACATCAAATACTTTGTAAGTTTTAAACTTTCTTATTATGTTTATTTCCTTATTATTTTCTTCCATATTTTATAACTACATTGGTAAATCGGAAGGTGGTTTTGCAATCTTTGACTCAATACGCTTAAAGCTTGGAGTTTCAGAAACCATACCTGGAAAATGATATATAGTCGCAAGTTCTTCTAAAGATAATACAAAAGTCGTAGGTCTTTTTGATGGAAAAAACATATCAAATATCGCTGGATAATTAAACGAATATTGAATAGGGGGATGAAAGAAAACTCTTAATCGATACCAGTCAAGCATTCTTTTCTTAATATTAGTAAGTGCTAATCCAGTCGGATCAGACCAAGGGGCATCAAACTGAGTAGCATTTATACGTACAAGCTCATTTGAATTTGGCTGAGCATATTGACGAAAAACAAGTCTACAAGCCTTACGTAATTCATTAAACTTTTCAAGAGAGTGAAGCCTTTTATCTGCCATAACCATTATCCTGATACCAACATCAAAATGAAGTTGACCCATACAAGAACCCATCTGTTTAACTATTGGCTCAAGGAATGAAGGCGCACGAACTTCAAATGTATCAATCCCCCCCAATCCAGCTTCTTTACCGTATTTAGTATACATTTCGAGCATATTTCTCAAATATTCTTCAGCATATTCATTAAATCCAACATGTTTATGACTTAATGGGGCATGATATTTTTTTATATTTTGTCTAACAAGAATTTGCATCCACATCTGTTGACCTTTTGGAAGTGAACCCATATATTCTATAGTAGGTGTAAGTGGATCAATTTTAAATTCTTCTTTAATCCCAGATTTCATGTCATCCATCTGTTTATAAGTTTTTATTGTTCTTACATCATCATCCTTTTTTATAAAATCAGCCCCCCAAACATTCCAATCACCATTTTTAGTATATTGAGGTACATTCCAAACATAATCTTCCGACTCTACAACTTTTGCTTGAGGATACTGAGCATATATTTGAGTCTCAACCAAATCTCTAATTCTAGATGGTGTACGAATATAAAAACGAACCCTACCATCAACAGAAGCAATCTCAAGTGAAAACCACATCCATGGTGCACCTATAATATATTCCTCCCAAAATCCTTTTAAACTTTGATGATAAAGAGCATTTGAAAAGATAAGTTCCATAGCTGCAGGTGATTTTATAACATCTCTTGGAACTTGAATTTCAAGAAGTACCCATTTAATACCCATAATAAAACGCTCTTGTCGATAATGATGCCAAAGCTTTACAGCAATAAATGCTAAAGGAATAGGCATTAGATATCCAATACCTACAATTAATATTTGTACAAGATTTAAGTTATGAAAAGTAAAAAAGTCAGTAAACATAATTAATATACACGAAGATTAGATGAAGTAAAAAAACCAAAAAGCATTGCAATTAATAGAATACCTAAAAGTATAAAAATAATATTTATAAAACCACGATTATACATATGAAATATTATAACATATTAATATATTAAATAACAATAAAACTCCCCTAAGGGAGCTTTATGTTTAACATGCAGTGTATAATCCAGTTTTATTCTTTTTGAAATATTTTGTATTTTGTAAATTGACTAAGATAGTATTCTTTTTTAAATATCTTTCTTTCATAACTTGGTCTATAATATCATCTTTTGTCATTGGACCATTCTTTTTTAATAATTCTTTTATAACTTCACGTACAACTCCTGACTTATATCCCCATTCTGAAAGTGCATATATACCTCTTCCCACAAGTACAAACCTAGGATCTTTAATGAGTTCATTATGACAAGTTGCAGTATGACACTTCTTATCAAAAGTATTCGCAACTGCTTTTGCAACTTCTCTGAAATGCATTGGGCTACCATGCTTCCTCATCATAAGAAAAGCATAATCTTTTACTCCACGAGCTTTTATAGATGAAGATGAAGTCTTTCCCCATTCTCCAAGTGGATTCTTACTCAAGGTCTTAGAAATGGATAACCACCTCTTTGCAATTTCTTCATTCTTATATTGTTCAGACAAACTTTTGACTTCATCTAAGAATTTAGCAACTAACTCACTTTCAGGAATTAATTGATCATCTGTCAAACCTTCATAAAGACTTTTAAGTGACTTATGTATTTGGTTTGAAACATCAGAATCTACACTCCAGCGAGTTTTAAAATGATGATCTTCTTTATGTTTAATAAAATCATCCCCGAGTGTTAAATATAAATGAATATTATTCTGAGTAACCTTATCTTTAGAAAGTGTATTTAGAAAATCATGCTCAGAAACAATAGCACCCATGGTATGCATCAATTTTTTTAATTCTTCAAATACTGCTTTTTCATTCTTAAATGCCTCACTCTTGCGAATAAGGGCAAGTGCAGAATTCTCTATTTGACGAACTCTCTCACGAGTAATACCATATTTTTGTCCAATTGCTTCAAGTGTTTTCCTTTCTCCATCATCAGTGATACCGAAACGATTTGTGATAACTTCATATGCTCTCGGTGTCAAATTTGAAAGTATTCTTTTTGTAACTTGTTTAGGTTTGAATGTAACTGTGTTAGCCATTTTTTTAAAATTTAATTAATAAACTATTTTTATATTTTTATAATATCATTACTATT
>CAIOXR010000082.1 GCA_903862375.1 uncultured bacterium | reverse complement strand
CCAGAATTATTTGTAAATCTTGCTACTAAACTATCTGTGGATATAGATATTCCTCCTACGTATAGGACGTTGCCTGTACCGATAGTAGTAGTGTTACTTCCGTTACCGGTGGTATCGTAGCCGATGACGATTTCATTAGTTCCTCCATCAATAAAAGCTTTGGTGTCTGACCCTAAGAATACTGAGTTACTTCCTGTTGTATTAGCAGTAGAACCATTTGCAATATACTGACCAGAAGAAAATCCTTGAGCAGTATTATAACTACCTAAAGTATTTAATCTTAATGAGTTTATTCCCTGAGCGGAATTAAAACTACCTGAAATATTTGAATACATTGAATAGGCACCGTAAGCAGTATTATACGTACCTATAGTATTAAAATATAATGAAGATTCTCCGTATGCAGAGTTATGCTCTCCTAAAGTATTTGAGTAAAGAGAATTATTTCCAATTGCTGTATTATTAGATCCAGAAATATTTGAATACAATGATTTATTTCCAATAGATGTATTATAAAAACCAGTTGTGTTTGAGAATAAAGATTGATAACCATTAGCAGTATTAAAAAAACCATCAATATTAGAATATAATGACTGATATCCTACTGCCGTATTATAGTCTACATTATTTGTACTCAAACCTGCACTTAACTTCCCAGCTTCATAACCTATAAAGGTATTATACTGTGCACCAGCCACAAGATTAAGTCCTGCATTTGTACCTCCTTTTGTATTAAAGTCTGCGTCACTAGTAAGTCCTCCCTGTTGATCAAGTTGATATCTTGTTCCTCCTGCTGTAGCAGTGAAGTAGAGGTGTGAGCCGTCGTACTCAACAGCTCCTGCTTCTGATGCAGTTAAGAGTGGACCACTTGTGAATTTAAGAGGTGCAGTACCTGCAGTGATAGTTCCTGCTTTTAGGTTTAAATATGCTGTTGGATTAGTAATACCGATACCAATATTTCCAGAGAAATAACTTTTATAAGAAGTAGATTCATATATACCATAATTACCATCTGGTATAGATAATGTTCCTAATAATAATTGAGTACTATTGTCTGCTATTATTTGAGGAAAAGCTATACTTGCAGCTCTGATAATTTGACCACTACCACCTCCAAGACCAATATAATTAGACTTAATACCATATAAATTTGAAACAATAAAACCAGATGCTGGATTAGCAGCAGCTATGCTTAAAGCAACAAAACTATCAGCTGTACCAGTAGCACCTATATTTGAATTTACCTCAGCAACAATTCCAGTTACTTGTCCAGTCCAATTTTGAGTATTTGGAGAATCAACATATGCCATTGCTTGCAAACCTCGCATACCTAAAGTATTATTACCTGTAGTAGCTGAACCTCGGGCATATGATTGAATTCCTATTTCTCTCATACTTGAATCAGTAAATATATCTCCAACTGCTAATAAAGAATTATTTGTTAATGGATGAATAGATTCTATAACTCCTACCCCCACATTCCCATTATTCAATATCGTCATCGCTTCAGTAGAACCATTATTTCCTACTTTGAAGTGTATATCTGCTCCTGTAATACCAGTAGTAGAAGTAGATTGAAGTGTAAGAGATGATGTAGGAGTAGAACCTCCGAGTATTAAAGGAGTAGTTATGCTTGGGTTAAATACATTTAAAGATACACTACAACCTACTGCTCCTGGTGCACAGTTAGGGTTTAGTGTTTCTCCTGGGGAGAAGGTAGCAAAAGTACTTACGTATGCAGTAAACAGAGATATGAAGAGTACGATTGAGAGTAGTTTAGGCCAGTTAGATTTTAATGAATTGGTTTGCATTATTTTATTTAAATATTTTAGATAAAATATAGAAAAGAAGTAGATTTTATCTAATTTATTTTAACATATATATACAGGGAATGAAAGGAAAAAATGTGGAAATTTAACTAAATATTATTTTGTTAAATTTTTCCACTCTTCTATCTTTTTATGATCTCCAGAAAGAAGAACACTGGGGACTTTATATTTCTTTTTATTATGTATTAGGACTTCAGGACGAGTATACACTTCACTACTTGAAACTCTTTCTTCTTCTCGAGAATCAAAATTACCCAGTACTCCTTCTATCTGACGAGAAACAGAATCTATCAGAATCATAGCCGGAATCTCACCACCAGTAAGAACATAATCCCCTATCGAATATTTAGTTGTTTTTAAAATTTTATCTACTCGAGCATCGATACCTTCGTACCTTCCACATATTAAAATGACATCAGTATATTTTTTAGAAATATTTTTGGCTATATTCGTTGTAAACTTTTCTGCAGAAGGAATAAAATTAATAACTAGTATCTTAGGACGTAAATTATGAAGCGTTTTTTCAAGTCTGGTACCTTGTCCTCCCCCATCCGAGGACTTAGAAAATCGCTTCATAATTGAAGTCCTTACTTTTTCTACAGCCTTAAGAATAGGCTCTGCCATCATTATCATACCCGGACCTCCACTATAAGGACGCTCATCTATCTGACGAGAAACATTACCATCTGGCCAAATCTTTTTATATTTACCTGAAACAAAGTTTCTAGGGTTTACAAAAGTAACAGAAATTTTCTTTTGTTTGATAGCTCTTCCTAAAATAGATTCTCCTAAATAAGAATCAAACATATTTGGGAATAAAGTAATAATATGAAATTTCATAAATTCATAATAACACAAGAAATGCCCGAATGAAACTTCAGGCATTTCTTATAACTTATATATAATTTAAAATTATTAAATTCCTTTTAAATCATCAAGCGCTGCGTCTACTGATTTTGAAGCTTCACTTGCTGACATAGATACTGGAGCTTGGGTTTCAGGTCTTTCTGTATGCTCAGGCATAACTCTACCCCCTTCTGGTTCGTTAATCTTTAAGTTAACACGAGCATTATTCTTCATACCGATAACACGGAGTAATGTACGGATAGCCTTTGCTGTATTCCCTTGGCGACCTATAATCTTACCCATATCTGCACTGTTTACTGTCATTGTAATAAGAACACCCATTTCATCTACTGTCCTATCTATCTTCACATCGTTTGGGTTATCCACTAGGGCCTTAACGATATACTCTAAAAATGCTTTATCATCTGCCATCATATAATAGTATTTAGTAATTAATCATAATTCTTATGCAGTGTATCGACTACAACCTGCACCTATATAATATACCATATAGAGCTTTTTTTATGCAAGACAAAATATGAAATTATAATACAAAAAATTCCCCAATATTATTGGAGAATTTTTTGTTAAGCTTTTTTAAGTTCCTTACGTGCTTTCGTTGGAGATTTCTTTGAGAGAACATTCTTCATTTTTCCGGCAACTAATTTTTGTTTAACTAAAAAGTTATGGACTGTATCTGAGGTCTGAGCTCCATTACTTATCCAGTAAGCTATGCGGTCTGCTTTAAATATAACTTCACCTTTCTTTAAATTGTATGAGCCTAGAATTTCCTTAAACTTTCCACTTTTAGCAGAATTCTTAGAATCTGTTAAAAGTACACGAAAGCTCGGATCATTCTTACGCCCTGTTCTTTGTAATCTTATCTTTAACATATGTAAAATATCCTACCATAAAGATGTAAAAGGAGCAAGCACTATCTTGCATAACACATATTGCTAAGAATCAAATATAATTTATAAAATTAACACAATTTAATCATAGGATATTATCTCGCAATATTAATATCATTATCATTTCTGTGCTATACTGACATTGTGAAAAACTACAATAATAACAAAAGAAATAATAAAAATTCGATTAAATTAAATACTAATTCTAGGCCGGAAAAACATAAAGAAACTAAGGTAAATTCTAGTCCTGATAAATACATAGAAGGTATTATAACTATCTCTCATAAAGGTATAGGCAGTGTCCGCATAAAGGGTACAGATGATGTGGTAGAGATAGAGCACAGCTTCCTTCATACTGCTTGCCACTTAGATACAGTTAAAATACTTCTACACCCTAAAAGAACAAGCTATACCCAAACTGGTGAAGTTAGGGAAATTTTACGTCGTTCGAAAAAAGGATACAGTGGTGTACTTGAAAAAGAAAGTGATACTTACTTTTTAGTCCCAAGCGATTTACGAATGTATGCAGATATCATCATACCTGAGAATAAACTTGCAGGGGCAAAGATTGGTCAAAAGATATTTGTATTAATTACCGACTGGAAAGATGCGAAGAAAGCTCCAATAGGAGAAGTGAGTAAGGTCTTAGGTATGCCTATGGAACATAATGCTGAGATGGAAGCGATAGCACTTGAGAAAGGATTTTCATCTATCTTCCCTTCTGTAGTAGAAGATGAAGCCAAACAAATTGCCAAAGATGGTATAAAAGAATCTGACTTTAAAAGTCGTCGTGATATGCGTGATGTGACTACTTTCACTATCGATCCGATAGATGCAAAAGATTTCGATGATGCTATCTCTTTTAAAAAACTATTAAATGGAAATTATGAAGTAGGAATACATATCGCCGATGTATCACACTATGTAAAGCTTAAAACACCTTTAGATGAGGAGGCTCAAAAGAGAGGTACTTCTGTATATCTAGTAGACAGGACTATACCTATGCTTCCAGAAGAACTTTCTAATGGTTTATGTAGTTTAAATCCAAATGTTGATAGACTTACATTCTCAGCAATTTTTGAGATAAATAATAATGGTGAAACTTATAGTGAATGGTTTGGCGAGACTATCATACACTCAGATAAAAGATTCACTTATGAAAATGCTCAAAAAGTGCTCGATGATAAAAAAGGAACTTTCTATTTTGAACTCTCTACTCTAAACTCAATAGCTAAAAAGCTTTTAAAGAAAAGATTTGATGAAGGAGCTATAATGCTCGAACAAGCTGAAGTTAAATTCAAACTCGATGATAAAGGAGTACCAGTATCTGTCTACACAAAAGAACGTGGAGATACGAATAAACTTGTAGAAGAATTCATGCTACTTGCGAATCGTCGTGTCGCTGAATATATGTCTAAAAAGAAAAAAGGTAAAGAAAGTGTATTCTTATATCGAATTCATGATTTGCCAAATAAAGAAAAGATGCAGGACTTAGCAAATTTCCTGAAGAAGCTTGGGTACCACCTAAAATTAAAAGATGGATTAATACCATCAATGGAAATAAATAATCTAATAAGAAAGCTTGAACACAATCCCCTTCGCGATACAGTCCATACTGCTATCATAAGGACTATGGCTAAAGCTATATACTCGACAAAGAATATCGGGCACTACGGACTTGGGTTTAAATTCTATACACACTTCACTTCCCCGATCAGAAGATATCCTGACGTGATAGTACATAGACTTTTGAAAGAATTTTTAGCAGATAAAGCTATACCAAAAGAAAAGTGGTATGAGTATCAACATATGAGTGAAGAAGCTTCAAGCCAAGAGAAAGAAGCAGCTGAAGCCGAACGTGCATCTATAAAATACAAACAAGTAGAATATATGTCTAAGAGAGTTGGACAGAGTTTTGAAGGTATTATCACAGGTGTGACTGAGTGGGGCCTATACATAGAAGACAAAGAAACTAAGTGTGAAGGTATGGTTCGTATGCGAGATCTAAAGAGTGATTACTATATCTTTGATAAAAAGTTTATGAGTATAAGAGGACAAAAAACTCACAAGAGATATACGCTAGGAGATAAAGTTAAATTCAAAGTTCGAGGCGCAGATATGAATAAGAAAACTATAGACTACGAATTAATATAATAAATAATTATTAAAGTATAAACCAAATTTAGATGATG
>CAIOXR010000081.1 GCA_903862375.1 uncultured bacterium | reverse complement strand
TTCACCATACTTGTATATTCTACCCTTAGTATCTATGTATGGCATATCTGACATGTGTTTGATGATTTTGGGTATCATTTCTTCGTATTCTTCCTTGGTGTATTGGTGGTTTAAGATGCAGTATTGTTTGGAGCGGAGGCCAATGCAGGCGAAGCAGTTGGAGGATGAGGAACACATTTCAGAATATATTAAATTGTAACTATCATAAGACAAACTACAGAACTTTCCATTATTTAAACGATTACAAGCGTGAGTATCATACTGCAAGCTACAATTAAAAGCTGATTCATATGCATCATATGAATCTTTTATTTCAGAATCATCTACACAGAAAATACAATCTTCTGCCTTACTAACATGAAAACAATTTCTTAAATTTTTTGATTCAAAAATATTATCTCCTGTTGAATTAATATTTTTTTCTGTAAATGCAAACTTCCTAATAGTTTTGAATAAGATATCGTCATTAAACTTTTTTAAATTTGATATATGTGTTGAATAACTATTTGTATTTAAACTTGATATTGTTGCTTGATACTCATCTTTTGTAAGTTGTTTATTCTCATAAACATAACTTTTATTTCTTAAATTTGATGACAAAAAACAATCACTACATCCATGACAATTATAAATATATGATGAATTTAAACAATCTTTTGAAAAATATGCAAATATGCATTTGTAACATTTGTCAGAGTCAAAAGATTCATATACTAATTCTGAATTAAAAACATTATAACAATCAATCATAAATTTAGATTTAATTCCCCATTTTGAATACATAGAATCTTCAATAAAACCATTATTATATGCTAAATAACAATTTTTATTATGATCAGCATGATTTGTATATATACTATTTATATTACCTTTTTGAAATAATGATATCCTTGGCACTTTTTTGCTTAATTCATAAAATTGTTCAAAAAATGGTTTAGAAAAATCATAATCATTTCCGTAACTTATCATATCTAATTTATCTGACCAAAAACAGTCATTGCAACAAATAGTAAAATCAGTATCTTGCTTATACATAGAAAATACATCATTCTTACAATTGAAACATTTTATTTTATACAAAGTCCTTTCATTTCTTCTAATCATTTTTCTTTGTAATCTACACTCCGGACAAAAAGTTGGAGGAGGTACTTTAATCTTCTCATAAAACAGAAAATCCTCAGGCTCGATTATAAAGTCTTTTTTACAATTCTGACAATTCTTTGTTTCTGGTTTGTATTCCATATTATTTAATATACCTCTTGTTGATAACACTTCTCACAGTATACTATCTCAGGACGTTCGGGTGAATATGAAGTTTCAAATTCGTTTATACAATCCTTATTCATACATTTACTGTGATATAATTTTCTAGGATTACGCAAAGTAAAGCGATCTTGTCTTCTACATGCAAAACACTTTTCTGGTATAGGTAAATTAAGTATTTTATATAAAGTTAACTCTAATGGAGTAATCTTAAAAGCTGTTGCGCATAAATTATATTTTTGTTTTTCTTCTAATGAATTTTGTGAAGAACATTGTATCACTTCATTAATAATATTTTCATCTGTATTATTAATATTCTCTGGTAAATCTTTTGTAGAAATTGTCATTCCATAATCACGAGGCTCTCTATCATACCACTTATAACCTTTACTAATAGCATGTTCTTTAGTCAAAGGAAAATAATCTTGAGCCATTGATTCATTATAAGAAAATGGAGATAAATTACTTGGAAAGTATTCTCCCCACTCTTTCGTTCTACTCATATATTCAATTATTTTATCTCTCAAAACAAAATATTCTTCTTTTGTATATTGCTTATTTAAAATACAGTATTTTTTACTCCTAATACCAAAACATCCAAAACAATTCTGTACATTAAAACACATATCACAATAACACGAATCCGTTATTGTATTAAAACAACTTCTTATAAACATTGATCTATTCGGTATTGCAATTCCTTGTGCCTCATAACATAACTGTGCATTCATAATTTCCGTACAATCCAAACAATCTTCCACCTTCCATACATCTTGCATATATGCTGTATCCTTATTATCACGACAATTAAAAGACAACTTCATATTCTGAGAATTTTCAATATAATCACCTGTTGAATTCTGAACTTGAATACCATGATAAAATTTTACTGGAATATCTTTGTTAAATTTAGAGAATTTTAATTTCATTTCATTTATAAAGCTTCTATTCCATACTGATTTATTAACTCTTTTTTCATATTCATCTTTTCCAATATTTTCATTAAAAAAATAATATTGTTTATTTCGTAGACCCACACAACCAAAACAATCTGAACAACCTCGACAATCTCTAGAAAAATATACATCAACACAATCTGAACAATCATATATCCACATACAACGAGAACATTTTTTTATATTTATTGATTCATAACAATATTCACTTTTTTGAGCCATATAACAATCACAAAGGAAATAACCATTATCCTGACACCAACTACCATACATACTTTTCTCATTATCTCCACTTGTAAAAAGCATATAACAATCTTTATTATTTTGAGATTGATTAGTATACTCACTATTTACACTATTTGAATTAACCATAGCAAGATGAGGTACAACATTGCGAAGTTCTTCATATTGATCAAAAAATAATTTTGAAAAATCAAAATCACGACCATACTCTAATGCATCCCAAGAATCTGACTTCCAATATTCTTGTTTATACACAGGAAATAATACATCTGATCTATAAATTGAAATAATATTCTCTCCAGTAGCATTACATTTTCTTTTGTATAAATTATATTCATTCCTATCCAACAGCCGACGAATATACCTACACTCTGGACAAAAAGTTGGCGCCGGTACCTTAATCTTTTCATAGAATAAAAAGTCTTCAGGCTCTATTACGAAGTCATTCTTACAATTCTGACATATTTTATTTTCATATTTGTATTCCATTATTATTGATTCTTAATTCTTTAATATACTTCATTCTGATAACATTTTTCACAATATACAATCTCAGGTCTATCAGGAGAGTATGATGTCTCAAATGTATTAGTACAACCTTCTTTCATACAGGATCTATGCCAGAGTTTCATAGGGTTTCTCTTTTTTAATCTTTCATAATGACGACAATTTGAACATAAATGAGGTAAAGGTAAATCCATCCTTCTGTAAAAAAGTAATTCCTCAGCAGTTAACTTAAAAGCCTCTGTACACTGCTGATTACACTCCCCTTTGTGTGCACACTCTATAACTTTATCAATTATTTTATCATCTACATCTTTTATCCTATCTGGAATATCTTCACTTTTTAAATCAATATTGTAATTTCTTTCTTCTTTATCTTTCCATTTATATCCATTATTAACTACTTGTTCTTTAGATAAAGGAAAATATTCTTCTGAAACAGTTTCGTTATAATCAAATGGTGATAATTCTAGTGGAAAAAATTCACCATATTTGAAGACTCTACCACATTTATCTATATATGGAACATTATTCATATTTTCTATTATCCTTGGAATTAACTTTTCATATTCTTCTTTTGTGTATTGTTTATTCAAAATACAATAACTTTTGTTTCGAAGACCAATACAACCAAAACAATTTGCACAATTCTCACAGGTATCACAATATATCCCATAACTTCCACTCCAATATGAAAGGCAAAATTTTGAAAATGAAGAATTGTGACTTATTACCTCTAAATTTCCTTCGACATTTTCAACAACTGCATAACCGTCATAACAATCCTTTATTTTATCAACAATAAATAAGTATTTACTATTTTCTACTTCTTCCCCATCAAAAACAGAAAGACAATTCTTTGTGTGAGTTATATAATCACCACTTGAATTTATATTATTCTTTCCATGATAATATTTAAC
>CAIOXR010000080.1 GCA_903862375.1 uncultured bacterium | reverse complement strand
TTCACCATACTTGTATATTCTACCCTTAGTATCTATGTATGGCATATCTGACATGTGTTTGATGATTTTGGGTATCATTTCTTCGTATTCTTCCTTGGTGTATTGGTGGTTTAAGATGCAGTATTGTTTGGAGCGGAGGCCGTAACACCCAAAACAATTTTGTATATTATGACAATTAATAACATAACTATTATTAATAGAATTATATGAAGTTATTGAACAAATATTCTTACTTCCAACATCACAATCAACAGATTCATACGAGAGTTCATTTTTATACATACCATTACAATCGTATAAATCTTTAGAATCAATCGCAGTATATTGGTATTTTGAATTTTCTAAATTTTGAAAGGCATCAAAACAATTTTTTGAATTCTTAGAATTATTAATATTATTTCCTGTGCAATCTACCGATGAAATAATATTTGCGAAACGATGAGGAATAGAAAGATACATCTCATTAATAAATTTTTGTTTATATTTTTCTATATTTTTAAATGAATCTATTTTTAAATTTTTTAACTCTTCAAAATATGTTTCTCTTTCATACTGTTTGTTCCAAATACAATATTTTTTACTTACCAAGTTAGTACAACCAAAACAATCGGAGCAATTTTTACAATTATAAATTAAATATGAATCAATACAATTTTTAGAATCTCTTGACCAAAATATCTGATTAGATCCTGTACAATTAACTGATTCATAAGATAATTCACATTTGACACATCCAAAAATATCCTGCGAGTCTTTACATGACATAGATTTATTTGAATATCTTAAATCTTCATTATAACCAGACCCAAAAACAAGATAACAATTTTTTTGATAATCAACATAGTTAGTATATTCACTATTTGATGAATTAAGAATTGATAAAGCAATCTTAGGTATAGATTTCAAAAGTATATTAAATTGATTTAAAAAAGTAATTGAAAAATCATAATCTTTACCATAATCATTCGGATTCCAATTATCACTCCACCAAAATTTGTTATCATAAACAATATGAGATTGCGTAGGGTCATACATAGAAATAATACTTTCATCATGTTTAGGTGCTGAACATTTAACTCTATAAAGAGATCTCTCGTTTCTCCATGACATTCTCCTCTCATTTCTACACTCTGGACAAAAAGTTGGAGCTGGTACCTTAATCTTCTCATAGAACAGAAAATCCTCAGGCTCGATAATAAAGTCTTTTTTGCAATTCTGACACCCCAATACTAATTTTTTATATTCTTTTTCCATATTTTTATTCAAATAATTATGCAATTATATATTAATCATTATATTACTTAATCAAAAAATTAGTACGGGGCAGGTATTTTTGTTTTCTTGTTTGTATTCCATTTTATTTCATTTGATTAGAAAAACTATGATAAATTTTAAATAATTTATTTACATTTGTATCTACCACTTTATTATTCTTTGCATCAAGGACTGTGAATTTATTATCTTTTGATACAACTCCTAACTTTGTATAAGAAATTCCTTTTATCATTTTTTCAAATTTAGACAAATTTTTCTTATTTACAGTTACGATAATTCTTCCCTGACTTTCAGAGAAAAGAGCTGAGTCTGTCGATGTAAAATTACCAGATAAATTCTTTAGTGAAATTTTACATCCAAGCATACCACCTACTGAAGCTTTCGCTAAAGCTACTACTAACCCTCCTGAAGATACAGAAATACTTGAAGATATATAATCTTTTTTAATAACATTCTCAAGTACTTTATATATTTTAGTATTTTTTATTAAATTAACTTTTGGTACATCATTACCGATTGCATCTTCATCACAACTTTCTTTTGCAAGCATTTTATAGTATTCACTACCTCCCAACTCATCATTTGTTTCTCCCAGTAAGTATATGGTATCTCCTTGATTTTTAAATTCTAAAGAGACTGTTTTATAAATATCAGGAATAACTCCAACTGCTGATATTAATAGTGTAGGAGGTACAGAGATAGCTAAAGAGTTACCTTTTTCATCGTAACCCTTGAAATCATTAAACATACTGTCTTTACCTGAGATAAATGGAGTCCCATAACCAACTGCATAATCATAACTTGCTTTTAAAGAGTCTATAAGCTCAGCAAGCTTACCCTTATCATAAGATGAACACCAGCAGAAATTATCAAGGATAGCTAGATTTGAAAGAGAAGCTCCTGCACAGATAGCATTCCTTATCGCTGTATCTATCGCACAACTTGCCATATGGTAAGTACTGATAAATGAGTAACTAGGGTAAAGACTACTCGAAACTACTACACCTTTCTGTGAAGATAAAACTGGGCGGAAAACTTGCGCATCTGTATTTATAAGTCCTCTACCTGAAAGTGACTTAAGTACAGAAGAAGCTTGGACTTCATGATCATATTGCTCTGATATAAAAGAAAAACCACATACATTCTTATTTGCAAATAATTTCTCGAAAACTTTTGTACGTAATACTCCTTTCGGAATCTTTGGATTTTTATTATTATGAATTACAGGAGAACTTTCTAATTGCTTTTTAGGTAAACCATCGTGCAAGAATTCAAGTGATATATTCATAATTTCTTTTGAATTATAATTCACTATACACTTTCCAGAATTTGTAAATTCTCCTACGACAGTCGCTTCTACTCCGCGAGAATCCATTAAGTTTTTAAATTTATTCCATTTATCTTTTGGAACTGAAAGTGTCATTCGTTCTTGAGATTCTGAAATCCATATCTGCCAAGGTAAAAGTCCTTTATATTTTAATGGAACTTTTTCTAAGTCGACTGTTACCCCTCCACACTCTTTTGCCATTTCTGCTATAGAACAAGATATACCCCCAGCTCCATTATCAGTAATACTTGTATATAAATCCATATCTCGTGCTTCTTTCACTATCGCATCACTTAACTTTTTCTGAGTTATCGGGTCACCTATCTGCACTGCAGTCGCAGGGCTTGCTTGGTCCATAGCTACTGAAGAAAAAGTCGCGCCATGTATACCATCCGCTCCGACTCTTCCTCCTACTACAACAACTAAATCACCATTTAATGCACACTTCTCATGCGAAAGTTTACCATTGATTTTCTGAGGAATAATTCCAAGAGTTCCAACAAAAACTAAAGGCTTACCTCGAAACTTATCATCATATTTTACAAAACCAGAAATTGTCGGAATTCCAGAGCAGTTGCCACCTACATTCACACCCTTTATCACTCCATTCATAATCCTTCTTGGAGGAAGCATTTTTTGAGTCAAATTCTTATCTTTAAATAATGCTCTTGTATCATATGGATCACCAAAGCAAAAACCATAAGTATTTGCGACAGGCTTAGCACCCAAACCAAAACCAACAGTATCACGATTCACTCCTACGATACCAGTAATAGCCCCACCAAAAGGATCAAGAGCAGAAGGAGAATTATGAGTCTCTACTTTATGAGTAATAAGGTAATCTTTATCAAAAACTATTGCACCAGAATTATCTGAGAAAACAGAAACACAAAAATCTTTATCACCTTTTTGTTTACGAATTAAATTCGTAGCACCCTTTATATAAGTTTTATAAAGACCATCTTTTATATCATCTATAGGATTTGCAAATATTGTATGCTTACAATGCTCAGACCAAGTCTGGGCAAGTGACTCTAGCTCTATGTCTTTTGGATCTCGTCCTAATTTCTTAAAGTAATCTTGAATAACCTTCATAGACTCTAAGTCTAAAGCAAGTGGACCTCTACGGATATTATCAATACCTAAAATTCCCTGCTTGCCTATATTCACAAGTTCTTCATCAGATACAAATAAAGAGACATTTATAACTTCATTCTGCTTATTTAAAATAACTTTCGGTAATACAAGAGGTAGATTATTCTCTTTCTCTATTTCTTTTATACTATATATATGACCTCTTTCGATAAGTGGATTATAAAGAGATTGGATAATTTTCTTCACATCCTCTATCTTTAAAGTTCCTGAAATCAAATACACCTTGGATGTATAAATATCTAATTTAAAATCTTTTCCTAAATGTAGTAAATCAATGACAGACTCTTTAGCTGTACTTGCTACATTATCAGTAACTCCCGGTAAGTAACCTACTTCTATTACAAAAGAGTAATCCTTTCCTTTCGACTTTTTAGATGATAATCTGACGGGTAACTTATTCACAGAAAAATCTTCAAATATAGAATTTGTAAGAATTTGAGCTGATTGAATAATTTGCTCTTCACTAAGAGAACTGTCTACTAGATACGATTCGACTATAGCAACACCTGAAACTTTACCATTCAAACCTAAACCATTCCATGTTTTTAATAATAAGCTTTCTCGGCTATCCTCTCCTTTTTGGGAGATATATAATCTTGAAGTCATAATAGTAAGTATAGAATATATACAATATAAAGACAAATTCAAAGAATTTTCCTAGCATCCTGATATATTTCTTGTTATAATAACTTTATGGAAACATCTAAAACAGAGAAATACTTTTTATTCATATTATTAGCGATAATACTAGTTCTAACTCTTGCTATTCTCTTTCCTTTCTTAACTATATTTATTTTAGCTGCTGCATTCTCAGTCGTTATCAGTCCCGTATATCAGTGGATCAAGAATCATATTACTAAAAAGAATGGTAGTCTTGCATCTCTTATTACAATAATCATTTTTCTCTTTGTACTTTGTATTCCTATATTCTTTGTCGGAAGTGTAGTCTTCACTCAAGCACAAAATGCATATAAATCTGTAATACTAGATGGTAATACTGCTAGCATCATACAAAGAATTGACGTTTCAATAAATGAAATAATGCCTAAAGGTTTTGTATTTGATACTTACGGTAAAATAGCAAGCTTTACATCTTTCCTTGCAGGAAATATCGGAAACTTTTTTAGCTATACATTTAATACGATATTGATGATAGTACTTACAATTTTCACGATGTTTTATATACTTAAAGATGGTTCAAGTTGGGAAAAAGGTCTTGCAAAAATACTTCCTATTTCTGAAAAGAATACCAAAGAAATACTTACTGATCTTAAAAGTTCTGTAAATAGAATAATCAAAGGTTCATTCTTTATAGCTATAATACAAGGTATCCTTTCTTGGATCGGACTTTGGGTTTTCGGAGTTCCTAATCCTGCTCTTTGGGGTGTCATCGCTGGTATGACTTCTCTTATACCAAATCTAGGTACTTCTATAGTATCAGTACCTGCAATCCTTTTCCTTTTCTTCACAGGAATGCAACTTCACGCTTTAGGTTTGCTTCTTTGGTCATTATTACTAGTAGGCACAATAGACAATATTCTTTCTCCTTATATTATTTCTAAGAATACTGAGATACCTTCCATATTTATTCTATTCTCTATCTTAGGAGGTATATCACTCATGGGACCTGTCGGTATACTTTTAGGCCCACTTGTTCTAAGCCTACTTTATAGTCTAGTTGCTATATACAGAAAAGAATTAATCTAAACAGACATACCTGCAATATAACCTGTCGTCCAACACACTTGTAGACTATACCCGCCTGAGTTTCTACTTATATTTAGTAAATCACCTGTAATATATAAATTATTATATAATTTTGAACTCATAGTTTTCATGTCTAACTCTTTCAAAGAGACTCCCCCATCTGCAACAACAGATCTTTCGTACCCCATAAGACCAGTAATATTCACCGGGAATGCTTTGAGTAATTTCACTATCTTTTTCCTATCTTCTTTAGTTACACTGTGTACTTTAGCATCATAATCTACACCTATATCTATAAGCTCTAGTGCTTTGGCCATACCCTCAGGTGCTATATCTTTTAAGATTGTCCTCAACATTTTATTTTTATTTGCATCAAAAATTTTGATAATTTTATCTTCAAGGTTTCCTTCATTCGTATCTGGGTATGCATCTATACGAGCAGTGACTCTACCTTCTTGCTGAAATAAATCATCTACTTTCTTTGAGCTATTTAGTATAAGTGGACCAGATAAACCAAAATGAGTAAAAAGTATTTTCCCTATTTTAGAAAACATTTTCTTTCCCTCGAGGAAAAATGTTATCTTCATAAATGATAAAGAGATGCCTGCTAGACTTTTAATCCATTCATCACTCACTGCAATGGGTACAATATTGGGGCTTGAATCTTTCACACTATGTCCCATATCTTTTAACCATTTGAAACCGTCTCCTGTCGAACCAGTCTCAGGATGAGACATACCACCAGTCGCAAGTATAAATGATTTTGCATAATACACCCCACTGTCTGTCTCTACACTTTTTACTAAATTATTTTCTATATTTATTTTCTTTACTGTGCAATTACTTTTTACTAAAACATCACCTTTTTTTAATTCTTTATTTAAAACATTAAATACATCTATAGCTTTCTCTGTCGCAGGGAAAACTCTATTACGAGCTTGGATGACAAGAGGAAGACCACGAGATTCAAAATATTTGAAAGTATCTTTCACTCCGAAAATACTAAAAGGAGAATATAAAAAAGGCGCACCTTCTCCATAGACACTAAGCATCTTGTGAATATCTGGCTCATTATTTGTGATATTGCACCTTCCTCCACCTGTAATTTTTAATTTCTCTCCCAAGTCCCTATTCTTATCAATCATCAATACACTTTTCCCTTGTGAAGAAGCAACTGCTCCTGCCATCATCCCAGATGCTCCGCCACCTATGATAATAACGTCCCAAATTTTATTTTGTCTCGAAGGTATTTTATGTGTAGATGAATTATTATTTTCTCTCATTTATGATATCTGCCAAAGCCATTTCAAGAGGTAATTCGCTAATTGGAGAACTCTTTATAGACTGATAAGTATTAAGTAAAACTACTAAAGTAGATGATGATATATACTCTGGCTTAGAAGAAATAAGATCTGATATATAGATCATATCTTCTTCAGATATGATCTTCTCTATGCTACTTTTTGTCTTTGGAGAATACCGAAGTATAAGTGCATATCGTAGCTTAGCAAGTATCATTTTCAAATACACTTGCATGTCTATATTCTCTTCACTTGCTTTTTTAATACACATAAAACCTTTCTCAATATCTTTAGAAACCAATGCATCTAAAAAGCCATTCACAAGCATAGACTTTGGTGAGCCAGTAACTTCCTCAATACTTTTTAAGCTAATTAATTTATCTTTTGAAAAAGAAATAACTTTCTGTAGAATTCCATACGCGTCACGGAAAGCTCCATCAGCCAAGAGTGCGATGAGGTTCGCTCCCCCTTCTTCAAGACTATAACCTTCTTTCTTTGCAACATTCGTAACAGCAATAGATAGAATGCTATCAGTCGGCTTTTTAAAAATAAAACTCTGGCAACGAGAAACTATAGTCTCAGGAACTTTCTCAAGCTCTGTAGTTGCAAGTATAAAGATGACGTGCTTTGGTGGCTCCTCAATAGTTTTCAGAAGTGCATTCCAAGCATCTTTGGTGAACATGTGAACTTCATCTAAGATATATATTTTATATTTAGAATCAAAAGGCATTGTTCCTACACTATCACGGATACTTCTAACATCATCAATACCACGATTTGAAGCCGCATCAAGCTCGTATATATCGTTAGGAGTCGTTCCAAGCTCTGAAGCTATAATACGGGCAATAGTCGTCTTACCAGTACCTCGTGGACCACAAAGAAGATAAGCGTGAGAAACTTTGCCAGCCTTGAGTGCTCCATCTATAGCTTTTACAATATGATCCTGACCTATAACTTCCGCCCAATTCTCAGGTCTATATTTACGATATAAAGCAATATTTATATTTGTATCCTTTTTTGAATCTTTCATAGTTTGATTATACTCCCGATTTATTAAATCGTAAACATTTGTTTAAATCGCAGTTCTTTAAGGGCAAAATAAATCAAGGAACTCAAATTAAGGAAGTCGGACTTATTTAGTTTAATCCATGACGGTATTGACAAACATAATTTATGTCTACTACCAAAAAATTAATCATAGTATAAATTCTAACTTAGTATATAATAATAAAATGAAATTAATATTATTTAATGGTCCACCTGGAGTTGGTAAGACAACTGTTGCTAAGAAGGTTCATGAAATTATGCCGATGTCTTTTTTATTGGACTTAGATTTACAAAAAGAATTTATTAGTCAATATAAAAAATACAATAAGAAAAGTAATACTTTATCTTTTGAAATTGCTCTAGGAATTGCTGAAACTTGTATGATTAATAATCGTGATTTTATAAGTGGAAAAGGGATGCTTGATATTATAGAAGAAGGGAAGGATAAAAATATACTTGATCAATTTATTGAGTTGGGTCACAAATACAAAGCTGAGGTTTATGAAATTTTTCTATGGGCAGATAAAGAGACTACCCTTAATAGAGCTGATGAAAGAGGTTATGACAAAAAAATAAGAGACAGTATAGAAAATACTCAAAAATTATTCGGTCATTATTGGGATGAAATGGATGCTTATAAAAATAAGAGGGCTAATGCTATTATAGTTGATACAAGTCATCTCTCTGTTGATGAAGTTTTTATAAAAGTTAAAACGATACTAAATCATAAATAATTATACTTTTTGATTGTATTAGGAGTAAGTAAAACAACATTATTTAGTTTATATGAAAATAAAAAAAGAAATATTAAATTCATTTATTTTGATAAAGAGATGACTATTCCAAAAAAACTAACGAAGTCCGAATTTCTTAGTTTTACCTATTCCAAACTGACACCTAATATTTTAGACTTATCAAAATTTTTTAACCAATTAATAATTTCATTTCTATATTTTTTCTCATCTCCAACCCTTGATAAGACAAAATCCTTATTTATCAATGAAGTGATTAATGAAGTCGGACTTCCTTAGTTTTATCTATTCCAAACTGACACCTAATATTTTAGACTCATCAAAATTTTTCAACCAATTAATAATTTCATTTTTATATTTTTTCTCATCTCCAACCCTTGATAAGACAAAATCTTTATTTATTAAAGAAGGAAAATTCTTCTGCCCAGTATAGTCAAGATAGCTACTCCAACGATATGAATCAAGAAACTTTATAGCTTCTATGTAATTTTTAATTTTCTTTTCTCTCCATTCATGAAATTTTAAATCAAGAGGGTTTAAATGTATGTATATTGGTAAATACATTAAATGCGAATCGTCTTTAACACAAACTGATTTGAATCTACCTTGGAACAAAGCTCCATTTCTATCATATTTTTTATTAAAATAATTCGTATACCCTGTTCCAAGTTTTCTCATAAACAAAGTTATCCCATTTTCTATTTTTTGCCTTACTATTAAATGAAAATGATTATCCATCATACAAAAAACCAAAATCTCCACAAGTACTTTTCTAGGCTTCTTATCGATCTTTGGAAGTCCGACTTCCAAAGATTCTCTTTTTTTACTATTCAAAAAATTATTTATATTAGGAGACGGATTACTATCATTAAATTCAAATAAATCATGAATAAACCTGAAACGATCTTCATCGTCCATAAAAATATCACGTTTATCTACTCCCCTGTTATATATATGATAAATTTGTCCTGAAACTAAATTATCTTTTCTTAATGACATACTTATATTATATACCTTATCTTAAATCTTTGGAAGTCGGACTTCCAAAGATTAATAATTTATAAGAAAATCTTTAACTATCTTCTCTACTTCTTTATATGAATGTGTTTCCATTAGTTTAATACGGAGTTCTTTGGCTCCATCGAAACCATTTACATATGCTTTGTAATGCTTTTTCATATTTGCAAAATTTTTCACTTTTCCTAAAATCTTTTCATACTGTTTTGTATGTTTAAGCATGACTTTTAATTTCTGCTTTAAAGTCGGGGTAAAATTAATTAAAATTTTTGATTTTGAATTATTTTTAGGAAGACCAGAAAAAATCCAAGGATTTCCAAACACTGCTCTACCTATCATTATACCATCACATCCTGTCTCTTTCGCAAGGTCATAACCATGCTTCAGATCTCGAACATCACCATTCCCTATTATCATAGTTTTCACTCCCATTTTATTCCTTATATCTACTATTTCTTTCACATACTCCCACCTTGCAGGAACTAAAGACAAATCTTTACGAGTACGAGCATGGATAGTAAGAGCATCTATATCTTGTGACAATAAGAATGGAATCCACTCTTTTATCTGATTAGTATTATAACCAATACGAGTTTTAACAGATATAGAGATATCTTTTCTCATCTTTTTTGATTTCTTTTTCTTTGCATCATTTATGCCATCTTTAACAGCTTGTATAATCTCTCCCGCTTTCTTCATATCTTTTATCATTGCAGAACCAGCCCCTTGTTTTTCTACTGCCTTATCAGGACAACCCATGTTTATATCAATACCATCAAAGCCAAGCTCTGCGCATACACGTGACGCTTCTCTCATCTTATCTACTTTAGAGGAAAATAATTGAACAACTATAGGTCTTTCATCCTCACTATACACAAGATCATACTTAAGTACCTCTCTCCCTTCACTTGCAAGACCGTCAGCAGATACAAACTCTGTCCAAGTCACATCTGGTTTACCATACTTTGCAAACATACTTCGAAAAGCAGCATCAGTGACATCTGCCATTGGCGCTAAACAAAAAAACGGTTTTGGTAATTTTTCCCAGAATTTTTTCATAATTTAAATGAGTGATTATTGTGAATTTCTAAAATAGCTCTTCTCGAAATGCACACAATAATTTTCTGCTGAAAATTTTGCTCGTACTCGACCCGACGGCCTCCGTAAGTCATTTCTCAAAGACTATTTTATACATTCACAAATCACCAAACTTATATAAAACCTTATTCTTAAATCTAAGATCTATATATAAGAGAGTATCATACTTTGTATTAATTTCATTTGCAAATTCTTTATTCTTCATTGAAGTAGATAAATTATCTAATATCATAACCAAATCATTATTATCTTTAAAGATAATTTTAGGAACAATTTGTAAATCTTTTGATTTTAAATAAAGTGAGTAAGTACCATTCGTATCTATAACAAGATATAAAGGCTTAAAACCTAAAGAAGTAAGTCCATCCACGAACCTTACTAAATCATGAAAACGTGATACTGGAATCATTTGTGAACCTAAAGGATTACTTGTGTCTCCATCTATTTTTGTATAATACTTAAAGTATATATCTCCAGAAAAGTAAGGAGCTTTATCAAAAATATAACCATCATTATTTACAAAATAACAATTCTCCCCTATCTCTTCTTTATTTACAGGAAGTGATGAGCCACAATAAAGATATGATCCAGCCCTTTCATTAATTTCTATTTTTAAATTATTAAATCTTTCCCTTTTTACCACAAGCTTTTCTATCCTAGGGAATTCAACTAACAAACTTTTGTATATTTTGTTTTTAGGATAAATCAAGAAATTTGAACGTGAAAATAATTTCAAATATTTTCCAGACAACTTTTCTTTAACACTAAGTTCTATCTTTGACCCATCTATTATTTTATCACCAGTTATAACCAAATTATTAATTGTTATTCTAAAATATGAAGAAAAATATGACAATCCAAAAATAACTGATATGAATAAAATTATAGATAATATTATTAAACGCAATCTCTTGACTTGACGATTGCGTTTGATAAGAGCTATTCGTGGTGATGTAGGAATATCCTTCATTTATTTTATGAAATAAAATCTTTGTTTATATACTTTTTCAAAACTTCAGGGATCTTAATAGTACCATCTGCTTGTTGGTAGTTCTCCATAATAGCTATCATTGTGCGTCCTAAAGCGATAACTGTCGCATCATTCATATGTACTGGTTCTATCCTGCCATCTTTCCTTCTTACTCTAGTTCCTAAACGACGAGATTGAAAACCACCAGTAAAGTCAGAGCTATGAGTTTCTCTGAATTTATTTTGTCCAGGCATCCATGTATTTATATCAATCTGTCTAGCGTCTGGAAAACCCATATCACCAGTACATACTGATACAACCTGATAAGATAATTTTAAAGTCTGTAAAACATGCTCCTGAATCGCTACCAAGAAATTCTGCTCTTGTATAGAATTCTCAGGCAATGAGAAAACTTCCATTTCTAATTTATCAAATTGATGCTGACGTAAAATACCATTTGTATCTTTTCCTGCAGTTCCTGCTTCTCTTCTAAATGCAGTAGAGTAACCAGCATACCTTATAGGTAATTCACTCTCTTCAAATATTTTATTCATGTGCATAGACCCAAGTGTATGCTCAGCACTCCCTATCAACATTAAATCATCATTAGGAAAAAGATAATGATCTTCAGGAGCCATATATCTTGCCATTTTTACTTGCACTAAAGGTCTGACAAAAACAGGAGGAATAACAGGAATAAATTCATTTACTACAGATATAGATAATCCTGCTTTAGTTGCTATATCTTCAAGCTTTTCTTTATTGATTAATATTTCTAAACACATTTGGATAAGTGCAAATTGAAGAAGAACTAGATCTCCCTTAAGATAAGCAAAACGAGATGATGCTACTTCTCCAGCTGTTTCTGTATCTATAATTCCTAAAGCTTTTCCTAATTCAAAATGTTCCTTGGGTACAAAATCAAAATTAGGTTTTTCTCCCCAATCACGAATTACTATATTTTCTGAATCGTCTTCTCCTATGGGAGTATCAACAGTTGGAATATTTGGTATTTTTAACATTAAAGCTTGCCATTCAGATAATATATCTTGAAGTTCTTGCTCTTTTTCTTTAAATTCATCTTTGACCAATTTCATTTCATTTATCATTTGAGATCTTATATTTACATCCTTTTCATTAGCAATAGAAGTATTCATTTTATTCTGTTCACCTCGAAGAGTTTCAGTCCTTGCCATAACAGCCAGTCTTTTTTCATCCAACTCCAAGAGAGCATCTATATCAACAGTGCTTTTCTTTTTGGCAATACCTTCTTTAATAATATCTTTATTTTCACGTATGAATTTAATGTCTAACATATATGTAGTATAATAAAAAATGATATAATATACAAGTAAAATTTTTATGGAAGATATCTATAAATTAAAACCTGAACAATATCCCGAAGGACTAAATGAAATACCCCAACCACCTAAAACTCTATATATAAGAGGTAAACTTCCTAGTGCAGATGTAGTCTATCTTGCTGTCGTCGGTTCTCGTAAATATACTTCTTATGGAAAAGAAATCTGTGAAAAATTAATAAGAGGACTTAAAGGTTACCCTATAGTCATAGTCTCTGGTCTTGCTATCGGTATAGATACTATCGCCCACAGGGCTGCACTTGAGAATGGTTTAATAACTGTATCATTCCCTGGCTCAGGACTTGATAACTCAGTCCTTCATCCTAGGAATAATATAAAACTTGCACAAGAAATAGTAGATAAAGGTGGATGCCTTATATCAGAGATGGATCCATCTTGGAAAGCAACTTTGTATTCTTTCCCTCAAAGAAATCGTCTGATGGCAGGAATTTCAAAAGCTGTACTGATAATAGAAGCGGAAGAAAAGTCTGGCACTCTTATCACTGCAAGAATGGCTCTTGATTATAATCGAGATGTACTAGCAGTCCCCGGCTCAGCATTCTCTTCAAACTCAAATGGTACCAACTGGCTTATCAAACAAGGAGCAACCCCTATCACAAATAGTGAAGAAGTTCTTGATGCACTAGGCTTCAAGATTGAAAAAGAAAAGAAAAGTGATAAACAGAAATATGCTGACTGCGGAAAAGATGAAATGAAAATAATTGAACTACTTCGTGAACCAATGGAACGCAATGACCTCATCCGTGAACTAGGGATGAATACAGGAGATGCAAATGCATTACTTTCAATAATGGAAATTAAAGATTTAATCAAAGAAGAATTGGGTGAAATAAGAAAAGTGTAAATTAATATTTGCAAAAAGATTTATAAGGTGATACTAATATAATTAATATGAAATTATTAATTGTTGAATCACCATCAAAAGCGAAAACTATTGAGAAATATCTAAATGGTAATTTTACTGTGCGTGCATCTGTCGGACATATCAGAGACTTACCTAAATCAAATAAAGATGCGATAGATATATCTGCAGGTTTTATTCCAAAATATGAAATTTCAAAGGGCAAAGAAAAAGTTGTGCATGATTTGAAAGAACTTGGAGAAAAAGCAACGGTCATAATGCTTGCAACTGACCCGGACCGAGAAGGAGAAGCTATCTCTTGGCATTTGAAAGAATTGCTCGATCAAGATAAAAAAGTTAAAGCCCCTATCAAAAGAGTAACCTTCCATGAGATAACAAAAGAAGCAGTTGAAGAAGCATTGCAAAACCCTCGTAACATAGACCAAGATCTAGTGAAAGCTCAAGAAGCCCGCCGAGTACTTGATCGCTTGGTAGGATATGATCTTTCTGGAATTATTTGGAAAAAAGTTCGCTACGGTCTTTCTGCTGGACGTGTTCAATCCCCTGCTCTTCGCATAATAATGGAAAGAGAAAGAGAAATACGAGCATTTATACCTGAACAATATTGGACTATCGATGGGAAATTTGAAACTAATAAAAAAGATCAGATAAATCTTTCTTGTACCGAAGAACCAAGAGATGAGAAAACTGTAAATAAAATATTAGAGTTAGGGAAAAAAGAAAAATGGTTTGTAAAAGATTTAAAAACAAGTGAACAGAAACGCCAACCTAGAGCTCCATTTACGACTTCGACATTACAACAGACAGCAAGTACTCGTCTTGGTTTTTCTCCTTCACGTACTATGCAAATCGCTCAGAAACTTTATGAGGCTGGCTTTATAACTTATATGAGAACTGATAGTACGAACTTAAGTCTAGTTGCTCAAGATCAGATAATTAAACTGGTTGAGAAAAAGTACGGTAAAGAATATGCAGAAAAACACATATACAAAACAAAATCAAAAAATGCTCAAGAAGCACACGAGGCAATCCGTCCTACGCATATAGAACAAACTAATGCAGGAATAAATGAAGAACAACACAAACTTTACCAGCTTATATGGGAAAGAGTCGTATCTTCTCAAATGTCTGATGCTAAATTACTTAAGACTAAAATTACTGCAAATATAAAAAATAACAATATTCCTGATTTTACAGCCAATGGATCAATAGTTTTATTCCCAGGGTGGCTTATATGTGAGACTGGTGCTAGAGGAGAAGATGTAGAATTACCAAAAGTAATAATGGGTGAAGAACTTAAACTTATTGAATTAAATAGTACAGAGAAAGCTACAGAGCCTCCAAATCGCTATACAGAAGCAGGCCTTGTGAAAGAACTTGAGGCTCGTGATATAGGACGTCCTTCTACTTATGCTTCAATTATGAAAACTATTGAAGACAGAGGTTACGTCAGAAAAGAAGGTAAGACTCTTTTCCCTACTGATACTGGAGATGTAGTGTCTTCATTTTTAGAAAATAATTTTGCTAAATATATAAGCGATACTTTTACTGCTACGATGGAAGATGAACTCGACGATATAGCAAATGGAAAAAGAGATTATGTAAAAACACTTAAAGATTTTTATATTCCTTTTCAAAAAGATGTAAAAGAAAAAGACAAACTTGCAAAAGCTACAAATATGGGAGAGGCCCCAGTAGATATGCTTTGCCCACTATGTAGTAAGAGTATGATAGTCAAACTTTCTAGAGGAGGTAAATTCTACTCTTGTAGTCTATATCCAGATTGTGCTGGAGCACGAACTATAGATGGAGTCATACTTGAAGGTCCAAAAGAAACTGGTGAAATGTGCCCTACTTGTGGAGAAAAAAAGGGTAAATCTGGAGGTGGAAAACTAGTAGTAAGAGTCAGAAGAGATGGAGAAGGCACTTTCATTTCTTGTTCACGTTATCCTAAATGCAAATTTATAAAACAAGACGAAGAAGAAATAAAAAAGAAAATGACTGACATCACTTGTCCTATATGTAACAGTGGTAAGATGATGGAGAGAAAAGGACGATTTGGAATATTCTATTCTTGTAGTAATTACCCAGAATGTAAGAATGCAATAAAAGCAAAACCGACTGGAAATATCTGTGATATCTGCCAATCATTAATGATGGAAGGTACGAAAACAATCCCCGAGCGATGTAGTAATAGAATGTGTAGGAATCATAATCCTCACAAACTTGGAGAAAATA
>CAIOXR010000079.1 GCA_903862375.1 uncultured bacterium | reverse complement strand
TCTCTTACTATTGTATCCTAGTGTATCAAGTTCATCAACTATCTGTATTAACCCACCAGCATTAATTACATAATCAGGAATATACCAAATATTTTTGTTTTGAATATTTTGTGCTATTGAATCATCATCTAGTTGGTTGTTGGCTCCTCCTGCTATTATTTTACAATTTAGCTCATTAACATTTTTTTTATTGAATTCTTTTCCCATAGCACAAGGAGAATATACATCTACATTAATCTTGTGTATATTCTTATAATTTACAACATTAACATTTGAATATAACTTATTAACTTTTTTTATTTGATTTTTATCTTTATCAGCAACTGTAATAATGAAACCATCATTATTAAATAACCTAACTAACTCTAAACCTATTTTTCCAATTCCTTTTATAGCAATATGCACATCTTTATTTTTCTTTCCTGGTAATAATAATTTGATACTAGTTTTAATACCTGTATATATTCCATAAGATGCCATATTTGAAGTAGTTGTATCACCACCATTACCTTTTAGTATATATGGAGTAATTTTTGACATATATTCAGTATCCAAATCTGAAATTCCTACGTCAGTACCTGTAGTACATTTTCCATTAAATGAATCTATTATTTTAGCATATGCCGATAAAAATCTTTTATTTTTAAAATTTACATTACCAATAATAACATTTTTACCACCACCAAATGGAACACCTGCCATAACACATTTATACGTCATAGCTTCAGATAGACGTAAAACATCATCAATCGCAAAACTTTTTGAAATATATGGATACAATCGTGTCCCTCCTGTGGCAGGACCAAACTTTGTATTGTGCCAAGCAATAAAACCTTTTAATTTTGTTGGTTTATCTTCAAAATAAAAAACTTTTTCATGTCCTGCATATGCCTTATATTTTTTTACATTAATTTCTTTAATCATAAAAATTTAATTTATTTTAACTCCTTTAATTGAAACTTTATACCTACCTGATAATATTTTATGATTTAATAAAATATGTTTAGTAAAATAACACATTGCAGCCCCTCTTAAAAAGGAAGATTCAGCTAATTGTGGTATACCTGCTAATGTTCTTCCTACCTCTTTGAATGATTTTACTAATCTTGAATCTAGATATTCCTTCCCCATGAAATCTCTAGCAAGCATTATCCTTTCTTCATAAGTACCTTGACCTTTTTGAATTGCTTCAATTTTATTTATTATATCATCCGGTAAGTACCCAGAAAGAATTTTAAGATTTTTATTTAAATCATATCTTTCTACATCAACAATAATATCTTCTCCATTCCCTGTCACCATTAAGACTGGGATTTGAAGTTTTTTTGCCAATCTTCTTATTTGTATTTTTAATTTTAAATTATCAGTTTCTTCAACTAAAATATCAATCTTTGGTGAGTTCAAAAAAGTATCCATATTAGCAGGAGTTATACCATCTTCATATATTTCTAAATTTAAAAATGGATTAATTTCTAGCATTTGCCTTGCAGATAAAATTGCTTTATTTATCCCTATATCTGGTAAACCTGCTCTAAACCTATTTAAATTTGATACTGAAAGAGAATCAAAATCAGCTAATTTAATTGATTCACCTATACCTTCTAAAACAAGACATACAGCACCTGGATTTCCAACATTAAGACCAGCAATACCAATCTTTGCTTTTTTTAAAATATTTTCTTCATCGGAAGTAATCAAATTGTGATTTCTAGATAATCGAAGTGTAGAATATTTATCGACTTCCAAAATTCTAACGGCCGTATTTTTCCAAGGATAAAAAACCCAGACTCCATAATCATCCTTAACTGGACTTTTATTATCAGCACTTAAGCTTGAATGAGAAATTAATAATGGATTATTAATTAAATCAAGCTCGTGCTCTTGTTCCCCTAAGGTATCTATATAAATAATATTAGGATTATTTTTTCTAAAATTTACAAATTCCTTTCTTTCGTTATTTTTACT
>CAIOXR010000078.1 GCA_903862375.1 uncultured bacterium | reverse complement strand
TACACTTTATACCACAAATATATAATAATAACAATAATAAAAATACTAACTGTAAGGTTAGTATTTTTATTATATTTCAATATTTTTACTTTGCTATATAAGGTAATAACCCCATAAAACGAGCTCTTTTGATAGCAATAGCTAGTTTTCTTTGATTCTTAGAAGTCACATCTGTACGACGACGAGACTGCATACGAGCACTCGGTGTCAAAAAACGGCGAAGCAATTCTAGATCTTTATAATCTATATGCTTAATATTGTTTGATGAAAAATAATCTTGTTTCATTGTTTTTAATTCTTAATTGTTAATTCCTAATTCTTAATTGTTTTAAAATGGTATATCTTCTGCATTTATTTGCTCCTCGGGATACTCAATTGTATCTATTTCTTCTTCTTTTTTAGAAGATGATGATTGATTTGCTGGTGCTTGATAACCTTGCCCTGTTGTATTTTTTGAGCCGAATTGAACTGTATCTGCAATGATTTCTGTTCGATACTTTTTTGTATTTGTTGCTGCATCATCCCAACTACGAGTCTCCATTCTACCCTCTACAAGAATTTGACTTCCTTTTTTCATATAAGTAGCTACATTCTCTGCTGTTTTTCCCCATACTACAATGTTATGATAATCAGTCTTTTCTTGTTTTACACCATTTGAATCTTTATAAGTACGATTAGTAGCTATACTAAAAGTACAAACCTTATTCCCAGATGCAATCGCTTTTAATTCTGGATCACGAGTTAGATTCCCTATTAGAATTGCTTTGTTTAAATACATAAATTAGTTTTAAATTGTTAACTTATAATAAATTAATTATACCACAAGTGCTTCAATTTCTTTATCTATAGTCTCTTCATTTATAGGTAATGTCTCTTCTGTTCTTACTGTTGCACGACGCTTGAAACCGTCCTTATTGTTACCATATGCACGTTTTGTAGACATAGTACTTTCACGAACAGTCTTAATCATTAGATAACGAACAAGCTTTTCATTCTTATCTAAAGACTCCTTTATCGCCTTTCCATTTTTAGTATTACATTCAAACTTTACCCAACCAAAGTAACCATATGTAAACTTCTGTCTTTTGTTTGCAACAGAACGAGACATTTCATATGCTAATTCGATCATTTTTGGATATTCATCAGATATAAATGTTGCACCCATATCTGATAATGAATCCTTAAAACTAGAAACTTCACCTCCAAGATTTTCTTCTGGAATACTTGGAACCATTATATAACCAACCTCATAGATAGAAGATTTAGAATCTGAATTCTCTATATCCTCTGTACTTTCTACTACCACTCTTGCTTTTGCCATATGTAATATATTTTTAAAGAGTAAAACGACTATAAAATAGTCACTTTAATAAATTATAATTATATATAATTTCAAATGGAATTACTCTCTTAAAAACTTTAACTATTAATTTTAATACCTTCAGCTTTAACACTTACGGTCATTTCATTATGGACCAATGTGTACTAGTTATAAGACTAGGACAAACGAAATGTAGAGTTATACTAACAGAAAAGTATAGAAAAGTCAAAAAAATTTAGTTCCTAAAGATTATGCCTAAAAAATTATATTTTAAATAACTTTTTTGCATTAATAACTATCTGTCTTGCCACCTCATCTTCATCTAAACCTTTAATTTGAGCAATTTTGTTTACTATATCCTTTACATACAAAGGCTCATTCCTAGTACCTCTATGAGGCACTGGGGCCACGTAAGGACTATCTGTATCAGCAAGTATCATATCTATAGGTGTCTCTTTTATTACAGTTTCATAATCACAAATAAGTAAGTTTGGCTTATAAGTAATAGGACCAGCAAAAGATATGTATACACCTATCTCCATAAATCTTTTCATATCCTCTACGCTTCCTGCAAAAAAATGTGATACCCCCCTGATATAAGGAAGTCCGACTTCATTAGTTTTTGAATATTTTTTAATTAATTCATAAACATCAAAATATGCATTGTGAGTTTTATCTGTATTGTTATTCCTAACATGGAGCATTAAAGGTAAACCAAGTTCATTCGCAAGTTCTATCTGTGATATAAATGCGGATTTTTGTTTTTCAATACTATCTTCTTCCAAGTGATAATAATCAAGGCCACACTCACCTATCGCTACTACCTTACCTTGTGATGCTAACTCTTTATATTTCTCTTTATCAAAAACTTCTCCTCTTGAAGTAAATTCTTTACCATCCTCACCTAACTCATTTTCATCATGATAAGAAGCAGAAGTATGAATTGGATGAAGTCCTATTGTTGCATATACACCTTCTCCATATTCGTTAGTCATATGAACTGCTTTTTTAGACGTATCATACTGAGTTCCTATATTTATAATCCATGTATCATTCTCAAGTGCACGAGAAATAACTTGATCTCGATCTTCTTCAAAAGCTTTAAAATTCGTATGTGCGTGTATGTCTATATATTTAGGCATATTATTTACGTAAAAATAAAGAAATTTCTGGTTTTTTATTTTCTTTAATTAAACTTTGAATTTTTTTAGATGTTTCTGGAAGGATAGGAATAAGCATTTTAGAAATAATATATAAGTTAATAACATTTTCCTTAATTAATTCTTTCCCTTTTTCTAAATCAACTTTTACTACTTTAAATGGCTCAGTCTCTTGAATCCTTTTATCTAGCTCACCTATTTTCTCCCATATATACGAAGTAGCTTTTTGAATATCAAAACTTTCCAAATATGCAAAAAATTCTTCAGGAATTTTTTGCTCTTCTAAATTAAAATTTCCATTTAAATATTTTTCAGATAAAGTTAATATTCTTGAAGTTAAATTCCCTAATCCATTTGCTAATCCTGAATTATATGAATCCTTAAATCGTTCAATAGTAAAAGGACTATCTTCAAAACTACTTACTTCACGAAGGAGAAAGTATCTTAAAGCATCAGTACCGTACTCATCTACAATTTCTTTAGGATCAACTCCATTGCCAAGAGACTTCGACATACGAATACCACCTTCACCTGTTATAAATCCATTCACAATTATCTGATGAGAGTTAGGTACACCTGCAGCCATAAGCATTGCCTGCCACATAGCAGCTTGAAAACGAGTATTATCTTTTCCACAATACTGAGTAGGATTGCCATTTATCCAATACTTTTCAAAATTATCTTTATCTTCCGGCTTGTCCGTCGAATCAGTATATGAGGTAGGCCACCCTAAAGTTGAAATATAATTTGTGAGTGCATCAAACCATACATACATTACTTGAGCATCATCCCCAGGTACTGGTATACCCCATGGCATTTTTTCTTTCAAGCGAGAAATTGAAAAATCTTGAAGACCACTATTTACAAAATTCTTTACTTCATTCAGTCTAAAATCTGGAATAACAAAATTTGGATTATCAGAATATAATTTCAAAAGTTTATCTCCAAATGAAGAATATTTAAAGAAATAATTCTCTTCATTTATAAGTTTAAGTTCTTGTCCAGTATGAAATGGACACTCACCATTTACAAGTTCTGAATCTGTTTTTTCACTTTCACAACCCATACAATATTTAGCCTCATAGGTTTTCTTATAAATAAAACCATTACTCTCTACCCTCTTCCAGAATTCTTGAGCAGATTTTATATGATTCGTATCTGTAGTACGAATGAAGTGGACGTCTTCTAAAACCCCAAACATCTTTAGCTGATTTTTAAAAGTTTCAAAACCTTGGTCCACAAAATCTTGAATATCCAAGCCACTCTCTTTAGCTTTCTCATAAATCTTCATACCGTGCTCATCTGTCCCAGTATTAAAATAAACATCAAAACCAAGTAATTTCTTATATCGAGCTATTGTATCTGCACGTACGAACTCTAATGCATGCCCCATGTGTAGTGGTGCGTTCACGTACGGCAAAGTTGTTGTAAGATAAAACGGAGTACCGTTTTGTCCCAACTTCGATTCGGACGACATATCCAAGTCTACTTGGCTATTCGATCCTCGCTTGTTGTGAAAAAATGTTTTATTCATAGAGTTAATTATTTCGAGCTTCTATTTTCTTCTTTTCTAAATCATCAAAAAATTCAAGTAAACATACAGCGATAGGGACAGCCAAGAATACTCCCCAAATACCAGCAAGTTCTGCTCCAATTAATACAGAAAGGATAACAACCAAAGGTGAGATACCTGTCGCCTTTTTTACTATTAATGGATATATAAGATAAGTTTCAAATTGTCCTAGAATTAAATAGAATCCAAAAGTTATAGCAGTCAAAGCAACTCCACCATCTAAATATGCAAATAATAATGCGGGTATAGTAGCGATTACCAAACCAAAAGGAACAAGCTCTGCAACAATGACAATCAAAGCTAATACAAGAGAGTAGTTAACTCCTATTATCGTCAAACCTAAATAAGCAAGAACTCCTACTATCACACTCATAAGCATTTGACCTTGCATCCACAAACCAATCTTTTTCTCAGTTCTTAACCAAAGGTTAATAAGGTATTCTTCATTCTTATCTGGAGTGACAATTCTTAAGAAATTCTCTATACCTTTTTCCGTTATTGAAAGATAGAATGAAATAATGAATATCAATAATAAATTAACTATTCCGCCAAAGGTTGAACCAAATATATTAATAAATCCACCAGAAAGACTACCAACAAGACTCTGTATACTTTTTATAACATCTCCCAATGATGCATTATGGGCAATAGTAGAAACTACTGTTTTTGCACCTGATATTGTGTCTGTCTGAAAACCATTTAATATGCTTGAATTTGGAATATATTTACCTAATTGACCTACCAAGTCAGACATTTCAGTAATAAATGTAGGTATAAATACTGACAACAATCCTACAATAATACCAATACTAATGATATATATAAGTAATATTGAAGCTAGTCTATTCTTAATAAATCTATTCATCTTGCTGACAGCATAAACCACAAAAGAAGCTATAACGATAGAAGTAAGGACAATAAGTATTAAGTTTGTTAATTTAAAAATTGCATAAAAAACAATACCAATTAGAATAAATCGGATTATAGAATCATTCGATATAGATATACATACATTTTTATCATTTTCTTTCATATTATGATTTTACCATGAAATATAAACTTTTACTAAAACTTAAGTATATTTTCAAATAAAGTTTGTTCTTTAAATGGACCAATAATTGCTAGATTTAGATTCTTAGTTTTGAAAATAACTTTAGCCATCTTTTGGATATCTACTGTTGTTACCTTTTTTATTTCCTTAATTTTTTCTTCTAAGCTTTTAATTTCTTTTTTTATTAATTCTTGACCACCATAGAAATTCGCTATATCATCTGTCGCTTCAAGGGACATCTTCATATTCCCTATTATAAGTGATTTAACTTTTTCTAATTCGTTTTCACTAACTTTCTCATTTATTAATAAATTACATTCTTTAATTATTTCTTTTATCACTTCTTCTGTTCTAGTATTATTCACACCTGCCGATATCTGAAATGATCCATGATCAAGTGAAGGATTATTATAAGCACGCACATAGTAAGCAACTCCAAGCTCTTCCCTAAGTTTTGAGAAAAGTCTTGAACTCATCCCTGCTCCTAATACTCCAGATAAAAGTGATAATATAGTATTCCTTTTATCAAAAACTGAGAATGTTCTTACTCCAAGTACAAAGTGTGTCTGATCTGTCTCTTTAAATTTTACTAAAACTTTTGCATTTTGTTGTTCGTCTTTTGTTTTAGACTTTTTACCAGTTTTGTTTATCGGTACATCTTTAAATGATTTGGCAATTTCTTTGTATACTTCTTCATTCGTTACATTACCAGCTACTATTACCACAGTATTTTCTGCCACATAGTGAATCTTTTTATAATTTACAAAATTATCACGGATCATATTGTTGATATTTTCTTTTGTACCCAAAGTGCTTCTTCCTGCTGGCTGATCACCATATAAAACTTTTGTGAAAAGATCCTGCACATCACTTGCTGGCATATCTTCATACATATTTATCTCTTCTATTATTACCCCTTTTTCTTTTTGCATATCCATCTCTGGAAATGTTGAATTTAAATATATATCAGTTACAACATCAAACATTTGTTTAAAATTCTTTGAATCACCCTTAGCATAGTAGCCAGTATATTCAGATCCAGTGAAAGCATTATACTGACACCCTAGTGAATCAAGCTCATGTGAAATATCCTTAGAAGTGGGACGTTTTATAGTTCCTTTAAAACACATATGCTCTAAAAAGTGAGAAATGCCATTAATTTCCTTTGGTTCATAGTCACTTCCTGTACCTACAAGTACTAGCACTGTCACAGTAGGATTATCTTTCATAGGTATTGTTACCACCCTTAAACCACTTTTAAATACTTTCTTTTTTGCTTTTATCATAAAACCATTTTAGCATATTATTAAAGTATTATAAAATTCCAAAAGTTCCCTAGTATTTATCTAAGGGATTTTTATAATTTTATTTTTATTTCATCCTCTCTTTTATGTAAGCGACTATATCTTCTTTTTGAATTCTTTCTTGAAGACCAGTATCACGATCACGGATAGTTACAGAATTATCTTCGAGTGTATCAAAGTCTACAACCACACACCATGGAGTTCCTATCTCATCCTGTCTTCTATACCTCTTACCTATGTTACCATTATCATCAAACTCACACATAAACTCACTTCTAATCTTTAAATACAAATTATGCGCAGTTGATACAAGCTCAGGCTTGTTCTTAAGTAGTGGAAAGATAGCAACCTTGATAGGAGCTAATCTTGGATCTAGTTTCAAGAATACACGAGTCTCACCTTCTTCTGAAAGTATTTCTGTATAAGCATTATCAATAAACATTAAGAAAAGTCTAGCTAAACCTACAGAAGTTTCTACTATATGTGGAGTAAATCTTTTCTTCTTTTCTTCATCGTAGTAGTCAAGAGCAATACCTGAGAACTTGCTATGTTGAGACAAATCCCAGTTTCCCCTTGCGTGTATACCTTCTACTTCTTTAAAGCCACCCATCGACTCAAAATCATACTCGACATCATAAGCATCAGTAGCATAATGAGCCAACTTCTCATGCTTATAAAAACGTAATTTATCATCAGGAATTCCATATAAAAGATACCAGTCATATCTTGTCTGTTTCCAATTTTCAAAAATAGAAACTGTATCTAATGGATCATGAAAATACTGCATTTCCATTTGTTCAAATTCACGAGTACGAAAGATAAACTGCCTAGCTGCAATTTCATTCCTAAATACTTTACCAACTTGAGCAATACCGAATGGTAGTTTAGAATGAAGACTATCAAGTGTATTCTTATATTCTAGATATATACCACCACAAGTCTCTGGTCTTAGATAAGCTACATTTTCTTCAGTAAGTGAATCAATCGGTGAACCAAAATTTGATTTAACCATCATTGAGAATACTCTAGCTTCTCCTAATTCAGCCTTACCACAGTTCTGACATACAAGCTTTTTTAATTCACGAAGTTTATTCAATTCATCATTTATAAATTCTATACCAGCCTTATCGGCTTGAATACCGAAATCTTCAAGTATATGATCAGCTCTAAATCTTGATTTACAATTATGACAGTCAACTTGTGGATCATTAAATCCTGCCACGTGACCAGAAGCAACCCATGTCCTTGGATGCATGAATATAGCACTATCAAGACCAACAATATCTTCCCTCATCTGTATCATATTTTTTTCCCATTCTTTTTTTATATTGTCTTTAAAAAGTACACCATAGTGCCCATAATCATAAACACCAGCCATACCACCATATATTTCTGAAGAAGCAAAAACAAAACCTCTTCTCTTACAAAGTGATATAATCTTCTCCATTAATTTTCCATCATTTTTTTGTTCCATAGTTCTTAATCGTATATTTATAAATTATTAATTACTCTACTACACGTTCATCACCTGATTTAAAATTTATATCTCCTGATAATAATGTATTAATTGATCCATTTTTAAAATTAATTTGTGTATTTGTAAATGTATCAGTTCCAGATAAAAATATTTCTTTCATTAACTGTGGAGTGCTTCCCACTTGAGAAAGCGAAGGAGAAAGTGAAATTGTAAATACAGCTTCTTTGTCAACATTTCCACCAGTATTTGCACGAACTGTACCTATTTTCCAAACAACTTCACGAGTAGATTCATTATAAGTTATATTTTCTCTTTGTGAGTTAGAAGAAACCCAATTTACATAAATAGGAAGAGATGCCCTTGCCACTGCCTCTGATATCGTATTGGTTCCATTAAGCAAACTCCATGTAACAACATAATCCGTTTTTTTCTCAGCTTTTGGAGGAAGAGGACCCGCCTTATATGAAGCAGAAGCAGCAATTTGAAAATTAGATAATATTTTTACAACTTTTTTTGAAAAATTATTTACTTCAGTATATGTAGACCCTAAAGAAGGTTGACGTCCTTTTATACTTACATCAAACGTTAATTCTGGATCTTTAATTAAATCTTGAATACCTGATAATTCTTTTGAGCTAACACTAAAATCAACCTCTCCACTTTGCCCAGGTTCAATATTTGATAATTCATCTATATAGTTCCTATCCCAAATTATACGATTATTAAATGAATCAAAAAATCCCTTTGAAGGTTTGACCGATGTACGATCATAAACATTCCCTCCTAAATTAACAAAAATTTCCCCATCAGTTATTTTAGTTGGTAAATTATTTACCCATAATATTTTAACTTCAACTATATCACCAGACGAAGAAGTGTCTTTCGCAATAATATTTGCTTCAAGAAATGGTTTTGTAATAGTAATTGTGTGTAACAAAGAATTATATACAATATCCATATTGGATTTATCATTTTCTTTTATAGTTCCAGCATAAACATGAAAAACCTGTTGGTCATTATCTAATCCTACTATTCTACCTTTAATAACGACAGAAACTGGATTAGTCAAACTTAGAGAATCTAAACTCCACATAGAATTTCCTAAGGTAGGTGCTGGCTCAGCACCTTCATAAATAAAGTTATTTGGATAACTTACTTGCATTACCGTACCGTTATTTTGTAGTGAAGTATTAAGAACAGCTTTTACAGTTACAATTACTGGCTGATCAGAGGTTACAGTATCTGGTGCTTCTACGAACAAAGAAAGAGGAGCAGAACTTATATTAACTGGATAATCTTTACTTTTTGTAAAAATTGCATTTGAACTTTCAGGATGATACTCAAGATCAATCTTTATGTTACGATCAGATCTTTCATCACCATATAAAACTACTTTTATGTTTTTTGTGATTGTTTCACCTGGTTTAATAGTTCCAATAGTAATTCTAGGCAGTCTTGTGATATCTATAGAATTGTTATTTGCCCCATTTGGAAAAGAAACTATCAAATTTACAAGTTCAAGATTTGCTTTATTCCTATTTGTAACTTCGATCTGTAAAGGTAATTCTTCTCCTCCCTTTGTAAATGCATTACCTATAACTGTTATATCAATATATTCATTCGAAACAGAAGTACCATTATTTGAGTATAGATAAAATGCTACCCCAATAGCCAAAAAAAAGAACACTATTGAAAAAATAAAAAACTTTTTAAAAATTGATGTTTTTGGTTTTCTGATTTTATTAGAAGTATTTTCGTCTTCTTGTTTCCAATTTTGTTCTACCTTATGATCAATATTATGAATTATATTTTCTTTTGTGCGATGAGTTACTGTATCTTTAGGTTCATAAAGACGACGTTTTATATCTTCAATTTTATTCTCATTCTCAGGCATATATTTTATTATAATACCATTTTATTTAAAAGTAACAAATTATCTAACCTGTGATTTAGCTTTAATTTAAATTAAAGCTGGCTTTCATTCAAAGCCTTATTTATATGAGAAATAATAGATCTTTTTTCTCTTAGTAAAGTTTCTGTCTGAGTGAGGTCTATACTTCCATCCAGATAATCCATCAACATTAAAGAATCCCCAATATAACCAAGTGAATTCATTATTCTTAACACCAGATGAAGCTCAAGGGCTTCTCTTGATGAATCTAATATATTTGAATCATCTATCAGATATAATACTTGGATAAAATCATCAAATATCTTCTCATTTGACTCTTCACCATCACAAAGTCTTTCAAGAAGTTTGCATATCCTAGCTATGAACAGTAGTGAACTTCTGGAAGATCTAGCAAAAGGAAAACTTGTGATACTATTTGCTGATGTCACTCTCCATATATCTTTACCTCTTACGAAATCTATATTTACATAAGAAAAATCTTGTAAACTAAATCGAAGTTTTGATTTGTGAAGCCTCACTCCCTGAACCATTGCCCTTACCAAACCCATCTCACGAGTATAAACAGTAAGCATTTTATTTGCTTCCCCTTTATTCTTCGAACTTAGTATAAATCCATGTGTATGATAAATATGATGCATTATTCTAATATTTCATCAATAATTTTTAGTAATTCAGGTATTTGATAACAAATTGGTTCTGCAAGTATAAAAAAATGTTTATACTTATCTACCTTAACGAGTTTACAATTTAACTCTTTGGAAATTATCTCAGCATGTGCAAATGGAACTGCTGGGTCATCCACACTATGAAGCAAAATAAACTTGTCTGATTTATTTTTCACTTTTTCAAAATAAATTGATGGAACAACGAATGAATCAATTGCGCGATAATTGCTTTTACTATTTTCTGGATCAAGTGGACTTATGAGTCCTGAAATTAATACAACCCCAGAAACTTTTTTTTCATTTGGAATACTTTCAAGATATTTCATTACTGCTGTAGCTCCTAAACTATGCCCTACCAAATATATTTCATCGTCTGGTGCATTATTTACAGCATGAGAAATTTCTTCAATCCATTCTGGTACAGATGGGTTTTTTGGATTAGGCATTGCTAAAGCACAAGCAAAGATTTTATTTTTTGCTAGTTCCTCCATTAACCAAGGAATCCACCCACCATTAGGTATACCTACAAACCCGTGAACAATAAATACTTTTTTCATAATTAATTTTTTACTTTTAAATTTTCTAATAATTTAATTATTAATTCATACTGAATAGATAACTCATTTTTTGCAATATCTAAAGTTAGAGCATTCCACTTTTCATTTACTTTTTCTTCTAATTTTTCAACTATTTTTTCAAATGGCATTTCCCTCATATTTCTTATTTGAAGAAATATACCTTTTACAGAAATAAATCTGTAACAATCTGCATTACAACATATTTCTGACTCTAAAGAATAAAACTTTTTAACCCCATGATGTTCCAGTACACAATGCTTTATATTATTTTTATCTTCTTCTAATATTGAAAATTTTTTTAATAATTCATCTGTTTTTTCATATGACATCTGGATGTGTTCTTTCTGGCGATTTTCTTTTATGGCTTGCCCCAAGACACAGTCCATAAGCAATGTACCAATTTCAACTATTTCAATATTTGCACCTAATTCCCCAGCGATTCTTTTACCTATTTCTGTTGATAAATTAATAATAGGTACAGCAGGTGTTCCATTCTTTTCAGCTTCACCATATGCTAGTTCTCTAGCTTCTTTTATAATTTTTTCCATAACCCTATTTTAGCACTTTTTTAAATACTTTTCAGCTTCTTCTAAAAACATAAGAGAGCGGATGGCTGCCAAATTATCTTTAACAAAAACGCCTTTTTTTACATCATTTTTTAAGAGAGTTATCGCTTCATCCATAGGACAGATGTATACTGTATGCCCTAATTCTTTTTCTTCCTCCGTAAGCAAAAGCTCAGTTGGCTCTCCTACAGCTTTTACTAAAAATCCAAAAATAATTCTTTTGTATTTTTTCTTACATAGTTCTATGTAACCGAGAGGAGAAATAATAGAGATATCATACCCAGATTCCTCTTTACACTCACGTATAAGGCCCTGCTCTATGGTCTCCCCTTCTTCTATACTTCCTCCAACTAGTACATAATAATTTGATTTCGTGGATTTAATTAATACAACCTTATCGTCATCTACTAGTATGACAGTCCTAGTCCCAAAATAGACAGGTAGTTCACTTATTTCCTTTTCACTAAGATTATGAGGATTTAAAATACAAATCTTTTTCCAAGAATTTAATTCTTTTTGATACATTGTATCCATAATATATTTTATATACTTATGACAAATATTAAATCATCAATCTTGACCTCAGTTCCATTATTCTCTTTTATTTTTATCTCATTTGACCCTACTGCTTTTAGTAGTTCATTCTTAAATTTATTTATTAGACCTTCTCCTTCTTTAGAGGTAGATATTATGATATTTACAATATCACTTGGGTTAAGTCCTGCTTTTTTCCTCATATCTTGTATAGCTCTTACAAGCTCTCTATACTGACCCTCTGTACGAAGCTCGGGTGTGATATCCGTATCTATCTCTACTTTCTTTTCTTCACCATCTAATATCTTAATCTCTTTTATATTTAATTCATCTTTGACTATCTCTTCGTATTCTTTAGGTAGCTTGTAATTAGTAACTACTAGCTCACCCAAAGGCTGTCTTACTGGTATTCCTGCTTTTTGTCTCGCTTGAAGACCCAAAGTAACAACCTCACGAACTTCTTGCATTTCATTTATTATTTTAGTATCTATACTATCTATTTTAATTCCATCAAAAAAGTCTGTAAGATGAACACTTACAGGATCCGATTCAAATCGGATTTTCTGCCAAATATCATCAGCAATAAATGGCATAAATGGAGCAAATAACTGAACTGTTACCTTTAACACAAAATATAGCGTCTGTTTAGATTCAGCATCATTTTCTTTTAATCTATCGCGAGATCTACGCAAATACCATGTAGATAAATCTTCAATAAACAATTCAAATGGTTTTGTCGCTTGTGCTAAATCATAGGATTTCATACCATCTTCTACTTCTAAAACAAATTGTTTTAATCTTGATATGATCCAAATATCTAAAACATTTTTTGATATTTCATGTTCACTTTCTGGATCAAAATCTCCTTTATATAATTCATAAAAAGAAACTACATTATCAAAACGATTAATTATCTTACTAGCGACCTCTTGTACTAACTTTTCAGAGAAATTAACATCCTCTCCTTTCATAAGAGTAGAAGATACTAAATAAAAACGAAGAGCATCAACTCCATATTTATTAAATAATAACCATGGATCAGGATAATTATTCTTAGATTTCGACATCTTAGCCCCATCTTCTGCTAATACAGTTCCAGTCGTCACAACATTCTCAAATGGTGCTTCTCCAAAAAGAATAGTAGAAATAGTATGTGTATAGTAAAACCATGTTCGAGTTTGAGCTATATACTCAGCAACAAAACCTGATGGAAAATTTTCTTCTTTCCAATTAGGACACTCAAATGGGTAATGATTTTGAGCAAAAGGCATAGACCCAGATTCAAACCAACAATCTACAACTTCAGAAATTCTTTTGTATTCTTCCCCTTCATCATCTACAAGTATAATGGAGTCAATATATGGACGATGAAAATCAAGTTCATAATTATGATTGTGAGGTAAAGGAATAAAATCAAGTTCTCTTATCTCAGCATTCTTTAAATATGAAGGAAAATGCAAATCTTTCGCTAATGTCTCAAAAGAAAATCCTTGAACCACATGATTAAGAGCACTGGTTTCACCTGCATGCCCAACTAAAAGAATATTTTTCCCATTATATTTACTATCTATATCATAAATCATTTTACCAACACGATATACAAGCTGAGAATAACTCTCTCCATTTGGTAATGCTTCAAATGGATGATTCAAATATTGTCTACAATAATAATCTTCAAAATCTTCTCTGGATTTACCTTGAAAATTTGAGCTAACATCCCATTCTTTTTCAAGGTCACTGTATATAACTTTATCTAAAGGAAAACCAATATTTTCACAAATAATTTTTGTAGTTTCTCTAGTTCTTTCCAAAGGAGAAGCAATTATGATATCTATCTTTTCTTTAAAATTCTTAGAACTATCTTTAACTTGCTCCCTACCTTTTTCTGTAAGTTTACAATTATTCGCTTGATCATCATCTAAAATAACTTTACTGACATTACACTCTGCTTCTCCATGACGCATTACAAAATATTTATTTCCAGATTTCTTTATTTTTGATTTTAGATCCTCTAGTGAACTTATAACTATTAGTTTGCCACTTTTTGATTTCCAAAATGGTAATGGACTTGCCCAATAACGATTACGAGATATAGTCCAATCTGGTGCACTTTCCATAGTTTGCTTAAAGCGCCCATCTTTTAAATGTCCTGGTATCCAATTCATATCTTCACCCTTCTTAATTAAATCATTTTTTACTTTTTGAATATTTATAAACCAAGATGGAAGAGCATAATACAAAAGTGGTGTCTCACAACGGTAACAATGAGGATATGAGTGTATTATTTTTTCTTTGGCAAAAAGATGTCCACTACCAGCCAAATATTTAATAATTAATATATCAGTAGATTGATGATCTTCTTTGGGTTTTGCTTTCACATTTGGGAAATCAGTAACTTCTTTTGAGAAATCACCATTTGGTTCAACATGACGAATAAAAGGAATATTATTCATCTTTGCCAGATTCATGTCATCTTCACCAAAGGCAGGAGCCTCATGCGCAATACCAGTACCTTTTTCCATTGTCACAAAATCAGCATGCCAAACTTTCCAAATATTTTCTTTATTTGGTATTTCAACATTTTCATAATAAGAAAAAATTGGTTCATAAGAAAGACCGATTAAATCTTCACCTTTTACTTCTTTAATAATTTCAGGATTATTAAATTTACTTCTTAAACTTTCAAATAAATCTTTTGATACTATATACACTTCTTCACCTTTATCTGTAATATTTTTCACTAATATATAAACTAAATCTTTATTTATAGCTATGGCAGTATTACCAGGAAGTGTCCAAGGGGTCGTAGTCCAAGCCAGAAGATAAGTATCTTTATATTTTTTATCTAAAATTTTAAATTTAACATATACAGAAATATCAGTGATATCTTTATAACTATTATCCATAGCTATTTCTGAGTTTGCTATTGGTGTCTCACATCGAGGGCAATATGCTAATACTCTTACTCCTTCGTAAAGTAAACCTTTTTTATTCATTTCACCTAATGCCCACCAGACACTTTCTATAAAAGTATTATCCATAGTCTTATAGGAGTTATCAAAATCTACCCAGCGTCCCATACGATCAACAGTCTTCTTCCATTCGGAGACATAAGTAAGAACCTTACTACGTGCGTGTTCTGTAAACTTATCTATCCCTAATGCTTCGATGGCTTTCTTTCCTGAAATACCTAAATCTTTTTCAACAATATTTTCAATAGGTAAACCATGACAATCCCAACCCCAACGACGAGGAACATTATATCCACTCATTGTTTTATACCTACCGATAACATCTTTTACTGCACTTCCAAGAATATGACCATAATGAGGCAAACCCGTAGCAAAAGGAGGACCATCATAAAAAACATATTTACCTTTTGGTGCGTCTTTCTTTAAACTCTTTTCGAAAATATCATTCTCTTTCCAGAATTTTAAAACAGCTTCTTCTCTTAATGCACTATTTGACTTTTGATTTTTTTCTTCCATATATTTTATTAAAATATTTATAATAATTAAACTTATAAAGGTAAAATAAAAATATTTTCAGATGAGCCACTGCGGAGGCTGTCGAGCCGAGCAATGAGGAAAATTTCAGTAGAAATTTATCCGTTAGCGAAACGAAAATATTTTTATGTAACATAAACAAAAAAAACTCGTCCACATACAACAATTATAATAATTGCTATATAAGGACGAGCTTCCGATGAAACACGTGGTACCACCTCATTTTTTACCCGCTGAATTGCACGGGACTTCTCATTAAAGGGTTCTACTTTGTCTCGCCGTAGCCTTCCTGCGAAGGCGGATTTACGAAACATTTCTTCCCAATACTCAGGAGTGATGACTCCTTCTTCGTATACCTAGATGATAACACTAAAATTAAAATTTGCAAGAAAGATATTATTTTTCTATCTTTATATCTCCTTCATAATTACTACTTATTATATATCCACTATATTTAGGTAAATTAATTTTATTCTCTATTTTTATTTTATCAGTATAAGTAAAGAATATTCTTGTTTTAAAATCCATAGTTGCTAGTTGGTCTCCAAATACACATTTATCAATATCTCCAGAGAAAATAGTTAATTTATGATCTTTTAATTTATTAAACAATTCAATACTATATTGACTAGTATATTCATAATTTTTTATTATACTACTTCATTCTGATAACATTGTTCGCAGTAAACTATCTCTGGTCGATCTGATGAATACGAAGTTTCAAATTCATTAGAACAACCTTCTTTCATACAAGACCTATGCCAAAGCTTGTTCGGACCACGCGATTTCATCCTTCTATTATGTCTACATTCAGGACACAAGCGAGGTAAAGGAATATCTAACTTCTTATAAAAAGAGAATTCATCTACTATAATCTTATAATTTTTATTACAATCCGCACAGACATATATCTCATTACTAACTTCAAAATCTATATCTTCTATTCTGTCAGGTATATCCTCTATCTTCTTCGTTTCTTTATTATATACTCCCCTTTCCGTATCTTCCCATTTAAAACTTCTCTCTATTGCTTCTTTTTTAGAAAGTGGAAATTGTTCATTGGCTGGAGTCTCATTATATCCAAAACATGATAAATTATTAGAAAAGAAACTACCATACTCTCCTTTTTCTTTCAATTCATTCTTTATATTATTTACGATTCTTTCATATTCTTCTTTTCCATATTGTTTATTTAAAATACAATAATTCTTTTTTCTTAATCCAACACAACCAAAACAATTATTGGAATTAAAACAATACATAGAATACTCTACAAATGAACAAGTCCAACACAAAGCAACACAGGTCAGATTTGAATTATCAATTCCAGCATTTATCGAATTATATATTAAAGATACATTCCTTCCTGCTGTATCACAATCCATAGTGTCTTTAGCATTTCTCCAAATATGAACACCATACTTATTGTCTTCTGCATCATAACAATGGAAACACGACTTGCAATTCTTAACATTTTTCATATATGAACCAGTTGAATTTACAATTTGTATTATTTCAGCAAATTTACGAGGTTTTTTTATTAAAAATTCTTCATATTTTTCTCTGAAATTTTTTATGCCAGTATAAGTATTAAGATTTAAGTCTTTTTTAATCTCTTCATAATCTTTTTTTGAATATGATTCATTGAAAATATAATTACTTTTATTTCTTAAATTAATACACCCAATACAATCTGTGCACCCTTTGCAATCAGCAAGAAAATAACTCGTAGTACAATCATGACAACCTTTACTATATAAAAGTTTGTATGAATTGTAACAATCATCAGATTCATATGTAAGCTCACACTTGGATGCAAAAGAAGTGTCTATCACATCTCTACACTCTTGAATCCAGTATGAATGTATTGAATTTTCATTGTTTGATGATTCTATAATATAGTAGCAATCTTTGTTATCGGCAGATATATTTGTATATTCACTTCCTGGACTACGCATATAAATAAGTGAAACTTTAGGCACTTTTTTCCATAATTTATCAAATTGTTCAAAAAAAGGAATTTTATAATCATAATCTAATCCAAAATCCTCCCCTCCCCAATTGTCATTAAACCAGCAATCGTAGCAATAAACAGTAAATGATTTATTGGGTGAATACATAGATACAACACTTTTCTTACATTTATCACATGGTCTTTTATAAAATGTTCTTTCATTACGAAAACTTAATCGTGACTGAGCTCTACAACAAGGACACATGTTTGGAACACAAACACCAATCTTTTCATAAAAAGAAAAATCATCAGATTCTATTGTGAAATCTTTTTTACAATTCTTACAATTTTTTGTTTCTGAATTCATAATTTATTTATTTTATAAAACTTCTCTCTTGTAACATTCATCACAATATAATTTCCATCCATCTTCTTTTATATAAAAAGTATTAATTTTTTTACTACATAATTCACAATTATTACTATAAGCTTTAAGATTTCCTACATATTTATATCTATCTTTAATTCTTTTTATTTGGTGAACTCTTGGTAAGGGAATATTATGAATTTTGTAAAATTCAAGTTCAGATTCAATTATTCTAAATGGTCTTCTTGTTTTTTCGCAGATAAGAGCCTTCTGTAAAATATCATCAGAAACTTCTTCTATTGTATCTGGTATATTTTCTGGTTCTATCATCTCCATTCCTATTGCGTTTGTTTCAGTTTCTGGCTGCCATATTGCACTAACTTTTTCAATACCTTCTTTGTCTATTGGAAATGATATATCTGCCAATGAACCATTATAAGCAAATGTGCTAAACTTAAAAGGTAAAAAATCTCCATATTCTCCATTTATTAATAAATTTGTTTTAATTTTATCTAATTCTTTATAATATTCATCTTTTTCATATTGTCTATTAAAAATACAATAATTCTTATTCTCTAATCCAATACAAGCAAAACAATTATTCACATTCCTACAATTAATTACAAATTCTGATTCTGTTATAAATTTCGAAGCAAAAGAAAATTTTACATTTGATGATTTAGAGCCTACTGCAATGGTATTGTATAATCTTTCTGAACCGCCTGTCACTGAGGCATCCATAGAATCTCTATGCCCTACTATTTGGTCACAATGTAGTACATGTTCTGTATTAACACAATCAATAACATCATGGCAATTTCTTGAATTTGAAATATTTACTCCTGAGACATTATTCACACTTTCATGCCTTTCTGCTCGAACTGGTTGTGTTTTTACAAATTTCCAAAATTTATCATTTAAGTCAGATAATACTTTTTTACTATTTAAATTAATTTTAAGAATACTCTCTTTATATTCTTCTTTTGAATATTGATTATTAAAAATGCAATTACTTTTATTTCTTAAATTTACACACCCAAAACAATCTTGGCAATTGTTACAATCATACATAAACATTGAATTAATACAATTATCAGAAAAATAAGAATACTGACAGTTATAACATTTCTCACAAGAAGTTAATTCATATGAATTTTCTATAAAATGTGAGGCGTAAATATCCATAACATTACGAGAGTCTGTCACTAAATTTGAGTACCAGACATTTTCAGACCTCCACCCACCGCTAACATAGTATCCATTCTTCAAATCTCTTCCATTTATAGAATATTCGCTATTTATATTTGAAGGATCTCGAATAATAGCAGGTTGTGGAACTTTCAATCTTAAATCATAAAATTGATCAATAAAACTTTTTGATTCATCATAAAAAGTACCGTAAAGATATGGATCAAAATTATTTTTATAACTTTCTAAATCGTAAACAATAAATTTAGAAACTGGGGGGACAAAAGATATTGTATTATTATTCTTCCCTGGAGCACTATTTACTCTCTTATATAAATTGATATTATTTACGAAAGCATGACGATTCATCCTTCTACAAGTAGGACAATAATTTGGAGCTGGAGCTCGAAGTATTTTGAGAAATTCAATATCTTCTTTTGTTATATTAAATTCACCTTCACAATATTGATGTAAACCACTCCATTTACAAACACGATAATGAGGTACTAAACATTCCAACATTTTATCTAAAATTGTATCGAATTTTGGAGTTTTATTTTCCATATTTTATTTATTCTTAATCCAATACTTTTTTATAACAGGAATTGATTGAGTTGAAAGTATAAAACCAAAAACAGGCAAGAAGGCGTTTAAGTATGGCTTAGCTATACCAATACTATACATTAGGACGATAGTTATAATATAAGTGATAATACTAATAGAAAGAATCCTGACAAAACTAGTCTCCCAAGCTTTATCAATTTCAACTCTTTTATTCCTTTCTTCTATTTTATTTAATCTTTCTTCTATAGTTTCCATAGATTACATTCTCTCTGGGATTTTAATACCTAAAAGCCAGAGACCATTCTTCATAGTACTTGTAAATGCCTTAATCAAATTCAAATGATAATTTATATATTTATTCTCTTCTACCAGTATTTGAGTATTCCCATAGAATGAATTAAAACTACTTGCAAGCTCAGTGAGGTATGTAGCGATATGATGAGGCTCAAGCTTATCATATGAGTGTTCTACAACTTCAGGGAATTGATACAGGTATCTTTCAAGTAAAGTAATACTCTCTGGAATATCATTACTATCCCCTATCTTCATACTCTCTGATTTTTTAATAATAGAATTTGCACGGACAGAGGTGTACTGTAGATAAGGACCAGAATCTCCCTCAAAAGAGATTGATTTCTCAAAATCATAAATAATATCACTACCTAAAGAAGATCGGAGTATTGAATATTTCAATGCCGATATACCAACGATTTCAGAAGTTTTTTTCTTCTCTTCTTCAGTCATTTCTCTATCCTTCATTTTCTCTAAAACTACACTTATAGAATCATTCAAGAGTGACTGACCAGTAATGACATTACCTTTTCTGGAAGACATTTTTCCAAAAGCAAATTTCATCATGCCGTGAGTTATGTGCTTCATTCTTGACTCAAGATCTGGATGTATTAACGATATAGCCTTTTGGACTACTTTCATATACTCTGCTTGTTCTATCGCAGTTGTTATAATAGATATATCTGGGTTATCTTTCTCAAATTTTGTAATAGTCAAACCTATCTCTTTCGTTTCATAGGTAGGAAGGCCTTGAGAATTCATAAATACTCTAGTATGAAGCTTCTTATCAAAATTCTCGCCATGGAAAACAATTGCTCCATCGGATTCTGTGAACACTTTACCTAAATTTTCTTTTACTATCTTTTCTCCGATAGGAGCCATGACACTCTCCATATAATATCTGTCGAATTTTGTTCCTAGAATTTTATAAATCTCTTCAAAAGCCCTCATGGTTATATCCATACCCCATTCGTAAACTGTATTCACTTCTTCATCACTTTTTTCATAAACAGCTTTATTGATCCTTTCAATTTCTCTCTTTATGTCTTCACTCGTATCCATCAAATTACTACCATTAGCATAACATCCACCAATCCAGTTTGAAATTTGAGAGACAGATCCATTAATATTTTTAAATCCTAATTCTTTATATTCTTTAGAGTTTAAAATACCGTATATAGCTTTAGCTACATGAGGACCCACATCACCCTGGTAATTTGCACGAATAGTATCTGCTCCAGAGAATTCTACAATTCGTGAGACTGACTCGCCTATCGCATTTGTCATAAGATGACCAATATGAAAAGGCTTAAATGGATTCATATCTGTATACTCTACCATCACCTTTTTACCTTCAAGAATTTTATTCTTACCCCAATTTTCTTTTTGTTTTAAAATATCATTTATATTATTTGCAAAAAATTCTCTCGATAAATAAAAGTTTATAAATCCAGGACCAGCAACTTGAATTTTTGAAATTATAGATAGAGTATTCTCGCCCCCTGCTAAGGGTGAGATGCCAAAAGCAGAGGGGGTCTGTAATAGTGCAACAATCTTCTCTGCTAAATCTCTAGGATTAGTTTTCATTTGTTTGGCACAGACCATTGCTACATTTGTCGAATAATCCCCATTATTAAAATCAGTCGGATGCTCAATAGAAAAATTAACCTCATTTATATCTAAAGATTTTAATGCTTCCTGTATTAATTTTTCTATTTGTTTTTTCATTCTTAAATCTTAATTATTAATTCTTAATTATTATTCTATTTTCTCCCTGTACTTCCAAATGCACCTTCTCCTCTGTCTGATTCACTTAAATTCTCAACCTCTTCTAATTCTACTATAGAAACTGGCATTATAACTATCTGGGCAACTTTATCTCCCTCTTCTACAGTATAAGGTTTATCTGAAAGATTTACCAGATGAGTATTATATTCACCTCTATATCCTGCATCAAATACCCCACCGATAGAATGTAATCCCGCCTTAGAGAGACTACTTTTATCTTTAATTAATGCCACATATCCAACTGGAAACTCCATCGCAAAACCATGAAAGAAGAATTTATGCCCACCTGGTTCTATAGTATAAGTCTCCATAGAGTACACATCCATACCCACATCTCCCACATGATGATACTTTGGTAATTTAGCTTCTTCTTTTAGTTTTTTAATTTTGATTTTCATGTTATTTAAATAATTCTATAATTTTTTTAAAATCTTTTTGAAACATCTCTGGTTTTTCTTCAAGTAATTTATTTAATTCTTCTCTTGAGAACCATTTTATATTTTCTACTTCTGAATCTTGTTTTACAAATTTATAGTCATGATCAACAACGACAGAATAAAACTTAGCAACACAATTATGAACAAGAATCTTATTTATAAAATTAAAACTCATATTAACTAATCCGATCTCTTCTCTTGCTTCTTTTAAAATATTTGATTCATAAGTTTCACCTTCTTCAACTGTTCCACCAACTGCTGGACCCCATAATCCTGGATCATGCTTCTTTCCTAAAGCTCTTTGAGCCAAAAATATATTTCCTTCTTTATCTGCAACCCAAAGACCAGTACAACGAGAAATATCTTGAGGATTTCTATCTTCTCTCTCTTTATAACCTATTATTTCATCTTTTTCATTTACAATTGGAATTCTCATATTATTTCCCACTATTTCGGCGAGCAGGTAATACCTTTTTCACTTCTTCATAAACCATCTCATGAATTTGCTCACGCGAAAGAATTTCTCCTTTTTCTGAACAATTAATTTTACTCCAATTCGACTGGGTTTTTGCAAGCCATAATGCACTCTTTATAGAATTCTCCATAAACTTTTCATCTGCTTCATGGACATCTTTATTTTTCTTCAAATATTTTCTTTTCATCTGGCTACTTTCTCTGTCATTTAGAAGTTTCATTACTATCTCTATAGGCAAACTTAAATATATGGTAACATCTGGTCTTGGAATTCCAAATTCTTCATACTCCATCTGATTAAGCCATTTTATAAAACTATTTCTCTTTTTTGCATCACTTATTTTGCCGCCCTGATGAATCTGATTGGCTGAGACATAACGGTTCGCGATAATAACATATCCTTCTTTAAGCCATTTTTCCATTCCATCTTTTGATTGCCACCTGTCAGCGGCATAAAGAACTGAAGCAATTTTTGGATGAACATTGATAAAATTGTAATATTGTTCAGAAAGACAATGTCCAATAAAAGCTCCAAAAAAATTCTTATAGTATTCGGGGAAATCAACAACTTTTACTTTGTGCCCATCTTTCTTAAGCCTCTCCGTCAAATAAACAACCTGTGTCGCCTTTCCACTTCCATCTGTGCCATCTATAACTATAAGTTTTCCCTTTTTTAAACTTTTTTTATTTATCATAATAATTTTTTAATAATATTTATAAACTTCTCATAAATATGAGAATACTCTCTACCCCCAGATATTGCTCCTGAAAAATATATTTTCATAAATTATTTGTCTTTAGTTATCATCTTTACAAACTTTTCAATATCATCCTTATACTCCTTCATAATATAATGCATATCATCTGTAAAAGTCTCAGGATTTAAATTCATTTCTTCTTTTAATTCAGAAATAGAATAAAACAATATTCCTTTTGCTTCACGATCCACAGGTCTTATTCTGCCATTATATATACTAAAATATAAATGCATCCTATTTGCAACTGGTATATTCTCTTTGTTTATTATTTTTATTGGAGTGTAGAATGTAGTAATAAAATGTTTAGCCAAAGAAATTGTTTCTAAATAGTTTCCTAAAAGATGAAAAGTTTTTATAAAATCATTCTCATCTTTTAGTACTATCGAGGGAATTTGTAGTTCCTGTATTGTTTCAACCATAACTGTATAATCGGGTGTATCTCCAGATGTAATATGTCCACCAATTGATTTGTCTAGCAACCCTGCATTATGATTCTTATTGTATGATCTTTTCTGAATAATTAACTCACCATGACTATTAAATATAATTACATTTATTACCTCTATTGCTCTATTTGGTTTTTTACCACTTCTAAATAATTTAACTTGTTCATCATAAAAATCCTTCCTATCCATAGGAATCAATTCAAAAGGATTCTTTAATAAAAATGTATTTATTTTCTCTTGCATAAATTACTTCCCTGATATTGAATAACCTCCATCGACAATAAAACTCTGCCCTGTAATAAAACTTGCTCTATCGCTTGCTAGAAACAATATTGCTTCAGCAATTTCTTTAGGTTGCCCAATTCTACCTACCAATGCAGTATTTACCTGCTTCCAAACCTCTGCATCCCAATTTGCGGCAATAGGTGTTTCTGTGTATCCAGGTGAAACTGCATTTACTGCTATATTTGGAGCAAATTCTTTTGCTAAGACTGAGGTTAAATTCACTATAGCAGCTTTTGAAGCAGAATACGCTGCACGTCCTGAAGTATTAATATTTGCTCTTATTGAAGCTATATTAACTACTCTTCCATAGTTATTTTCTTTCATTATTGGAAGGATTACCTGACAAAAATGTACAGTTCCTAAAACATTAACTTTAAAAATATCTAACCATGATTCATCAGTAGATTCTAAAAACGTTGCACGTGGTGCGATACCAGCTGAATTTACTAGAATATCAATTCTTTTAATTTCTAATAAAATATCTTTAACAGATTTTTCTACTGCAACTTTATCTGATACATCACAGAAAATATATTTACATTCTAATTCTTTTGCTAATTTAGTTAATTCTTCACTTTCAGTTTTACCATGAAGAATAGGAATTGCTCCATACTCTTTTGCAAGCCTAGCTGTTGCTGCACCAATACCTGATGACGAACCTGTTATTAAAATAATTTTATCTTTTAACATAAATTAATTTCTTAACACCTTATCCATTCTAACTGCAAGCTTTACCATATCTGCTTCTTTCTTCCCACGAGTTGTCTCAGCACAAGTACCTAGTCTGATTCCAGATGGATCCATAACACCTCGAGGATCTCCTGGTATTGTATTCATATTTACGATTATACCTGCTTTCTCAAGCTTATCACTGGCTATCTTTCCAGGAACTCCTTTCCCATCCATCCAAGTATCCATAAGTATAAGATGTGAGTCAGTACCACCAGAGATAATATGCCATCCAAGCTTTTGCAATTCTTTCGCTAATACTTTAGCATTCTTGACTACTTGCTTTGCGTACTTTTTAAATTCTGGCTTCATCGCTTCAGCTAGGGCAACGGCTACGGCCGCTATATTGTTCTCATGCGGTCCACCGAAAAGTCCAGGGATCACCATCTTGTCTAATTTCTTATCAAATTCTCTTGCGTCTTTCTTTACAAATAAAATAGCTTGGCGAGGTCCACGAAGCGACTTATGTGTAGTAGTCATCACTGTATCTGCATATGGGAAGGGAGATGGATATGCTCCTCCAGCTACAAGCCCTGCAAAGTGTGACATATCTACATGAAGAAGTGCACCACAACTATCAGCAATTTCTCTAAACTTTTTAAAGTCTACAATTCTAGGATATGCTGTAAAACCACAAACAATAATATCTGGCTTCTCAGTAATAGCCAAAGTTTTTAGTGCTTCATAGTCTATAACTTCAGTATTCTTATCAAGTTCAAATTGTAATGGTTTCCAAAGTTTACCTGTCATAGAAAGTGGATGACCGTGAGTAAGGTGACCACCTGAAGTTAGCTTCATACCCATTATCTTTCCTCCTACAGGAACTAAAGCAGAATACAAAGCAAAATTGGCGGGACTTCCAGAAAGAAGTTGGACATTCACATGCCAATCTTCTGGTTTAAGTTTGAATAATTTTAACGCCCTCGCAATACAGAGCAATTCTACTTTATCTACAACTTGATTGCCACCATAATATCTTTTCCCTGGATAACCCTCAGCATACTTATTGGTAAGTTTAGAACCAAGAGCCTTCAAAACATCATCAGATACAATATTCTCAGAAGCTATTAAGTTCACAACACTTTTCTGTCTTTTCTCTTCTTCTTTAATAAGTTTCTCTATTTGTTTATCTTTCATATATTATAAATAAATTAGATTGTTAATAAGTTGATTTTAGCATATTTGGCAAAAAATATGAAAAGGTTATAATGTGATTATGAAAACATATGAATACTATGAAAAACCAGATGAAGAATATCTTTCACTTATGAAGCATATTCTTAAGAATGGAGTGAAAAGAGAAGAACGTACTAAAATAGGCACCAAAAGTGTTTTTGGTCATCAAATGCGTTTTGATTTATCAAAAGGATTTCCACTTTTAACTACTAAAAAGGTTTTCATTAGAGGTATCATTCATGAATTACTTTGGTTTCTTACTGGTGATACAAATATAAAATATCTAGTACGTAATGACGTAAAAATCTGGAATGAGTGGGCATTCCAGGTTTATCTAGAAAAAAATAATTTAAATGAATCTCTTGTACGATACTCTCCAGAATGGACTGATAAATTAAACTGGTTCGTAGAACAAATAAAGTCTGATGATACCTTTGCATCATTATGGGGAGAACTCGGACCAATATATGGAAAACAATGGAGATGCTGGGAAGATCCAAATAATGTATGTATTGATCAAATACAAAATGTAATTGATATGCTAAAGAGTGATCCCTCTTCAAGAAGGATAATGGTCAGCGGATGGAATGTCGGAGAAATATATGATTTAATTCATGACCACCATCATGCTCCACCTCCATGCCACTCTCTCTTTCAATTCCATGTATTAAATGGAAAATTGTCTTGCCAACTTTATCAAAGAAGTGCTGACTTCTTCTTAGGAGTACCATTTAATGTAGCTTCGTATGCACTTCTAACTATGATGATAGCTCAAGTCTCTGGATATGAACTTGGAGAATTTATATGGACTGGAGGAGATATTCATCTTTATTTGAATCATATAGAACAAGCCGAATTACAAATTTCAAGAGAAAATGATATAAGACCTTCACCTACGATGGAAATAAATCCAGATGTTAAAAATATATTTGATTTTAAATATGAAGACTTTAAATTATTAAATTACAACCCACACGATACAATAAAAGCTACAATAGCTGTATAAAAATATTTTATGATCTTATCTATAATATCTGCAATTGCAAATAATAATGAAATCGGAAGAAAGAATGAACTTCTATGGGATTTACCTATAGACATGAAGCACTTTCGAGAAACTACTTCTGGCCACCCAGTCATAATGGGGCAAAGAACTTTCGAATCTCTTGGTATATCCCCCGATGGCACAAAAGGAAAACCACTTCCAAAAAGAAGAAACATAGTATTAACTTCAGATAAAAATTTTAAAAGAAATAATTGTGAAATCGTATATTCACTAGATGAACTCGATATACTTCTTAAAAATACAATGGAAGAAAATGAGGAGGTATTCATAATAGGTGGAGGGATGATATATAAACTTTTCATCGACAAAGCTGATAGACTTTATATAACGCACGTAAATGCGGAATTTCCTGATGCTGATACACTCTTCCCTACTATAGATCTATTAAAATGGAAAAAAATAAAAGAAAATAAATATGAAAAAGATGATATAAATATATATAATACGAATTTCGTAGTTTATGAAAGAATTAACAATTAAATTAAATATGTTAAAATAAAAATATGATATTATCCGATAAAAAGATTTTAGAGAAAATAGATAGTGGTGAAATAATTATTACTCCGTTTGATATTAGTAATATGGGTGGTAACTCTTATGATGTACACCTTAGCAAACATTTTGCTCAGTATGTAGACAAGGAAATCGATGCAAAAAAGAATAATGAAATTAGACATTTTGAAATACCCGAAGAAGGTTATGTGCTTCAACCTGGAGAATTATATTTATGTTCAACCCTAGAATATACTGAAACACACAAACATGTTCCATTCTTAGAAGGTAAGTCTTCCACAGGTAGATTAGGAATAGATATACATGCAACAGCAGGAAAAGGAGACATAGGATATTGTGGATTCTGGACACTTGAAATGTCTACAAGTATCCCAGTAAGAATATACCCAGGTATGCCAGTAGGCCAATTAATATACTATGTTGTAGATGGAGAAGTAACTCCAGAAAGAATGTATAACAAAAAAGTAAGTGCAAAATACAATAACGAAGATATACTACCCAAAGGATCAATGATGTGGAAAAATTTTAAATAATTTAAATATAAAATACCCTCACAACTGAAGGTATTTTATTTTACCTAATTACAAAAAATCCAAGTATCATGGCTGTAAAGTTTAAGATAGTATGAGCGAAAGAAATAAGGGGTAGATTCTCATACTGGTAATACATCCAAGCAAACCCTATACCTGCTATGAAAGTCATAGGTAAAACGAAAATAGAGTTTAAGTATATAACATGCATAAAAGCAAATACTGCTGAATTTAATAGAATAATAAAGATAGGGCTTCCAAAAGCTCGGCGAAGCATATTCATAAGAATACCTCTAAAGATAATCTCTTGTATAATACTAATAGGTATAAAAAGAATAAGGAATTTAGCATTCTCCCACCATTCTAAAAACGGACTATGAGGAACTATCTGTGCAAGCCAAACAAGAAAAAATACTCCTCCAATTGTAAAAAGTGAATAAGGGACTATATCTTTCGTGAAGTCTTTTTTTATCCCCATATCAGCATAAGTCCAGCGATCATACTTCACTATACCAAATAATAATAATCCTATGACTAGTAACATAATAAATCTAAAATTCCCAGGTAAGACTTTAAAATATAAAAGTAAAATCGGAATAATAAATAAATATAATATTTGTACGAAAACAAGTTCTCTCCCCTTTTTTGTATTATCCATAGATTTATTATACTATAGAACTATGGTTAAACTCAAATACATATTTTTACTTATAATAATTTTTACTTTTACATCAAAAGCCCAAGCTTTAGACATACAATATGGAAATATCAAAGGATATACAAATACAGATGTACTCATAGAATACTATGGTATAGGTAAAAAGAATAATTACATATGTAATATTACAAGTTTAAAATGTACTTCCACAAAGAAAACAACTATAGGCAAACCAAATAACCAAATACTGAAAAATTTAATTAAACAAGAATTAAAAGAAGTAAATGGTAATCACGCAATAATGTCTAAAAATAGTAGATTCTTAGCTTATTATATAAGTGCAAAAGAACCCGAAAATAAACGAAGTTACATAATAAAAAATATAAAAGAAAACATAAATTATAAAATATCTGAAAGTGTATCATACTGGGATCTAATAGATGAATATAGTAAAGTTTTTGAATTCTCCCCTGATGAAAAGACTTTACTATATCTAGATGATAAAGATAATAATACTTCAATATACAAAGTTGATACAGACAATCTTAAAAATAATAGTTTTGAAAATATAAAAATAGTAACTACAGCTACTAATATTGCAACTTTCACTTTTTTTGATTCTTCAAATATTTACTATGTAGGAAATACAAAAGAAAACCCTTACATATGGTCTCTTTACCATCTTGATCTTAAAACTGGAAAAGATAAAATAATTGAATCATACGTCTCATATGTAGATAAAATTACTAAAGTAGGAAATTATCTTTTCTTTATATCTCAGCAAGAAAAAGGATATGGTCCAGAAATATACAATACCAAAACAAAAAAGATTAGCTATTTAAAAATACCGAATATAAATACAAAAAAAAATATAAAGAATGAGGAATTTCTGAAAGTCGGTATTTCAAATGGAGTGGTGATGACTCCACTAAGTTATGATAAAACAAAAGTTTACCCACTAGTCATCTGGCTTCATGGAGGGCCCCTTAGGCAGACAAGCTTAGGCTACCACCCCTACCACAGTTATGGTATGTATGATGCAATGTTAAAATTATTACAGAAGAATAATGTAATCGTTTTAAAACTAGACTACAGAGGAAGCTTTGGAGTGGGGCGAAAATATTCTGAAAGCATAAAAGAGTCAGTAGGTAAAGGAGATATAGAAGACGTAATGGAAGCGACTAAATATATGAAGAATCAATACAAAATTAGTGATACTTACTTAGCTGGGAATAGCTATGGAGGATATATGTCCCTTAAGTCTATAGTCGAATATCCTGATACTTTCAAAGGAATATTCTCTATCAATGGAGTTACTGATTGGGAGAGTTTGCTTGTAAAAATGCAAACTTCGATATTTAATACTCACTTTAATGGTCTACCCAATAATACGAATAGAAGTCTCTATGATCAAGCTTCAATAATAAATAAAATTAGTAATTTAGAGAATCAAAGAATTGAAATAATCCAAGGAGAAGCTGATCGCACCGTCCCCCTCTGGCAAGCAACTCTCTTAAATGGAAAATTAAAAGATGCAAATAAAAATGTAAATCTTACAACATACAAAGGTGAAGACCACGTATTTGCAAATAAGAAAAATATCGGAAATGTATGCGTCAAACTCTTCGGATTATTAAATATACAAGCTGACAAAGAGTGTACTAAATAATAATCTAAAAATACATAGGCTTTGCCTATGTATTTTTAGATTATTATTTATTATATTTAAACCTAATTTGTTTTGGATGGAGCTATAGCTGGGAATGCGGGTCTCATTTGTATAGATGTAGCACTTATGCTTCCATCTGAATTTGTAGTCCCTGTAACCATCACAGACTTACCTACACTTACATCTGCTATACTACCATCTACTGTCTTCTCTACTTTTGCAGATGCTCCAAATAATACTATCTTTGATCCTCCATCTCGAAGTTTGATAGTCATACTCTTATCGTCTTTTGAAATAATTTCTCCAGAGGTAAAGCCACCACCATTCATCATTCCTCCACTTCTACCACTACGCATTCCTTGTGCCCCTTTCAAATATCCACCCTGATTGAATCCATTCTGACTATATGATCCTTGTCTAGTTGATATAGTATTATTCTTCCCTTTTCCGTAACTCATACCCCCCAAAAAACTAAGAACTGCTATAACAACACAAACTACTACACTCATAATTACTTTTTTATTTTCCATATAATATTTATTTTAATTTAATAATAACAGTTGAGTTTAAAATAGTCTTATCAGAAAGGCGTGCGCAAGGGCGACGAACGGGTAATGAAAAGTAAACTTCTTTACTTTTCATCCAGTTGCGAAGCAAATTGTCTTTACGCAGTAGACAATAGGGGAAGGAAATTCCACCTAATTTTATCCGGACCCTCTGAGAAGAACTATTTTAAACCAAACCAACTACTCATATCTCAATGCTTCAATAGGATTTAACTTTGAAGCTCTTTGTGCTGGGTAATAACCGAAAACAATACCTATAAATGCTGACACACCAAAAGCTAACAATACTGACGATAGAGACACTTGTGCCTCTAGTATTCCTAGTGAGGTTATAGCAAATGATACTCCCCAACCAAGTATCACACCTAGTACACCTCCGATAAATGTAAGCATTACAGCTTCGACTAAAAACTGTATATTTACATCTCTCCTTTTAGCACCTATTGCTTTCCTTAACCCTATCTCTTTAGTTCTCTCTGTGACAGAAGTAAGCATCATATTCATAATACCTATTCCTCCTACAAGAAGAGAGATACCTGCTATAGCTGAAAGTAACATTGTGAATGTCCCGGTCACCGAAGAAGCAGTCTTAATAATATCTGCCTGATTCATGGTATTAAAATCTGCAAGAGTAGGATTAGATATATGATGACGATCTAAAAGCTTTGTAGTAATATCAGTCTGAACTTGTGTCGTGACATCAGAACTTGTAGCTGCAACACTTATCGAACTCACATATTGATCACCTGAGAAGTATCTTTGTGCTGTAGTTAAAGGAATGTAAATCATATCATCTGGATTCTGAAAACCTGTACCACCTTTTGCTTTTGTTATTCCTATTACTTTAAATTGTATACTTTTAATTTTTATTGACTGGCCAACTATATCTGTAGCCCCTTCTCCAAAAAGATCTATAACTACTGTCGGACCTATGACTGCTACTTTTGCTCCACTTTGATTATTCTGATCTGTAATAAAATTCCCCTCACCCATTTCTAAATTCCTAACAATAGAATAATCAGTAGTTACACCATCTACAGTTGTATTTGTATTCGTACCTTTTGCTGTAACTTGATACCTACTTGATACTTCAGCTGTAACTGACTTAACTCCACTAATTGTCTTTAATGCTTCCACATCTGCTAAAGTGAGAGTCTTGGCTGAACCACGCTCTTGTCTGACTTGCTGGCCAACCCCACGAGGTGCCCCAGGTGAAACTATAATAAGATTTGAACCGATAGACTGAATAGATGCTGAGATAGAATTCTGTGCACCAGTACCGATAGCTGTCATAGCAATAACTGAAGCGATACCGATAATAATACCGAGCATAGTAAGTCCTGATCGAACTTTATTACTTGAAAGAGCCATAATTGTTTCTTCTAAAATATCTTTTGTTTTCATAAATTTATTATTTTCTTTTCGTGTAAATTATTATCACTAATAATAAATCCATCACGAATTGTAATAATTCGATCAGCATGTAGTGCTACATCATACTCATGAGTAATTAAAACTATTGTCCTTCCTTGTTCTTTATTTAATTTCTGAAAAGTACCCAACACTATCTCCCCAGTTTTAGTATCAAGATTACCAGTCGGTTCATCTGCAAGTATAAGAGTCGGATTATTCACAAGAGCTCTGGCTATAGCTACACGCTGTATCTGACCACCTGAAAGTTGATTCGATAAATGAGTAAAGTGTGCTTCGTCTAGTCCACTTGCTATAAGTGCTTCTTTGGCCCGAACTATTCTTTCTTTCTCTCCTACTCCATCATATATGAGAGGCAATACTACGTTCCTTAAAACAGTTGTTCTTGGAAGTAAATTAAAAGATTGAAAAACAAACCCTATCTTATCTTTTCTGATATCAGCAAGCTCATCGTCTGTAAGTATTGATACATCTTTACCATCTAAAAAGTACGTACCGCTTGTCGGACTATCTAAGGCTCCTAAAATATGCATTAAGGTAGATTTACCAGATCCAGATGGACCCATAATCGCCACAAACTCTCCATCTTTAATAGTAAAACTTACACCTTTTAGTGCTTCAAAAGGTTCAGCATCAGTCCTATATGATTTTCTTATATCTTTTATTTCAATCATAAATTAGTGTCCCATTACTGATCTCATCGCTCCACTACTTGCTCCTGCTTTATTCCCTCCTACTGCTCCAAGAATACTTGGTGCTGTAGTTGTTTTTGCTGAAGTAGAAGTAGTAATAGTCTTTGTTATTATTATATCTCCTTCTTTTAATCCTGAAATAATTTCTGAAGACATGTCATCCACTAATCCGACAGTTATATTTACAGAAATAGGTTTTACTGTAGAGACTAAACCTTGTGAATCTGTCACAGTGGAAGTTGCTAATCCTAAAGTCTCTACATAACTTACTCCATTTTTTTCTTTAACAGCACTACTCGGTACTATGACTACGTCCTGAGCTGTATCAGTAATAATAGTAGCTGAGACACTCATACCCGGCTTGACTCTTGCATCATCCACATCTAAAACTATAGTGACATTATAAGTGACAACTCCTTGACTCACTGTCCCCACAGAATCGATACCATCGACTTTCCCTGTAATGGTTAAACCATCGATAGCATCAAAGGATAGTGTTGCTTTCTGTCCTAGTTTAATTTTAGCAATATCAACTTCATTCAGTGATATCTTTACTATCTTTTGTTTAGCAATTAATGTTCCAATACTTCCACTTGCAGTCTGTCCAACTTTTGCTGTAAGAGTAGCGATAATTCCATCGAAAGGTGCTCTTATAAAATAATCATTATAACTATTCTGTTTAGTCTCTAGGTTAAGTTCTGCTTGACGAATATCAAGCTCATCTGCTCCAGCTAAAGTATCACTTAGTGACTGACTACTTTCATTTATATTATTTAAATTCGTAGCTATACTATTCAGATAATTATTCGTAGTAGCAGTCCATGATGTCAAATTTTTCTGGTTATTTGTAGCATCTGTAGTGGAAGTAGCATCTAGAGAGTAGATAGTATAATCAAGACTTGCTTGTGTTAACTTAACTCCATTCGATACAACTTTTGCTGTGTCTAAAGTTTTACTTATAAGATTCTTTATCTCATCTTTTGAACTATTTATAGAAAGTGTTTTATATAGTGAGGTTGTAGTATCCAAACTTTTCTTTGCTTCCCAATAAGCCTTTTCAGATGCATCTAGTTTAATTTTGCCTGATTCACTTAATAACATTTTATTCTTATAACCTAAGTAACCATTACTTATATCATACATACCTGTGACAACTACGTTCATATCTATCAAAAAAGCAGATGTATTATTCCAGCCGTCTGTATATGTTTTTATTGTAGAATTTTCCTTTTGAAGAACTGTAAGCGGGTCTAACTTCTTTATCTTATCTAATGATAGCTGTGCAGTCTCAAGAACAATCCTAGCATCACGAGAATCCATACTTGCAATAAGAGTGCCTTTCTTTACTTCTTGACCTACTTTTACTGGCACAGATATCACATCACCTGAAACTTTAGCATTTATATTTATAGTATCAGCTGACTCTATCTGTCCAGTACCTGAAACTGAGACTATGATATTCCCTTTAGAAACAGCACTAGATACATACTTAGTTTCTGTTGTTGTTTTACTCTTAAAAAAGAAGAGGTAAACTAAAAATATAATTACCAGTAGAATAATGAAACTCCAAATTTTATGGTTACTGATAAATGATTTTACTTTCTGTATAAATGTTTGATTATTCATAATTATATATTATTGTTATTAAACTCTTTCATATTTAACTTCGGCATTTCTTCTGGGTTTGGCATAATTCTTATTAATTTTGCTTCAATTTGACCTGTATCATTTGGATTCCCTATTACTATTACGAATTGATCAACTGCTAAAATATTTTTGTCTACTTTTTCTTTTCTTTCTAGAATACTAGTGTCTTCATTTATCTTCACAATCTTCTCTGTCTGATCTTTGTCTAAAACTATAATATTTGGAGATTCAACTTTAATTATTCTACCTACTGCTCCGTGAGCATTCATCATACCTCTACCTTCATCTATAAAACGAGGAATTTGACGATTAGGACCAAAATTTCTTTCATAATTATTCCCCCAATTATGACTAAATGATGCCTTCCTGAAACCTACCATTACCCCAGCTTGAAATACAAAAGAAAGTATGAATACTGTAGCTAAACCATATATCACATACTTAAAAACTTTTGATTCAAAAAATTTATTTACTTTTCCTTTTAATTGTTCTTTATTCATATCTTTAATATATGCGTAACAAATTATTTTATGAAAAAATGTCTGGCTCCTCATCCTCCCTCGT